>JBDSBS010000330.1:0-5992 GCA_039921435.1 Planctomycetota bacterium
CGCGCAGGATCACGTTGCGCTCGACGTGGTTCCAGATCATCAGCTTGATCATGCCGACGGCGATGGACAGCAGCAGCAGCCAGGCGCTCCAGAACACGCGGTCGTCGACCGAGGACGCCGCCCAGAACCGCACGCAAGTCCAGATCGCCAAGCCGAAGAGGATCATTTGGATGAAGCTGGTCAGGAACACCCACCAGGCCGTGCTGCCGCGAAAGCCGGCGCGGATCAGGTCGCGCAGGCCGGGGTCGTGCTCGATGCGCGCCAGCAGCTCCGCATCTTCGGCGCGCAACGCCGCGCGCAGGCTCTCGTCCATTCCTCGTTCGTCTTTCATGGTTCCCTCAGTTGCAGTGCTCGGCGCAATCGCTGTCGTGCATGGAAGAGTCGGCTCTTGACCGTGCCGATCGGCACGGCCAACGCTTCGGCGGTCTCGGCCACCGACAGTTCGTCGAGATAGAACAGCCTCAGCAAGGCCCGGTCTTCGCTCGACAGCGTGTCGAGTGCCCGGCGCAGAGCTTCGTGCTCCGTCCTGGAGTCGTCGCTCGCGAGCGATTGGTTCACGCTTTCTCGGCGCAGTTCGGCGGCGGCGCGTTCGCTGCGGCCGAGCGTGCGCAACTGATCGGCGACGCGCCGCGTCACGATCGAGTACGCCCAGGCCCGGAAGTGGCGCGGCTCACCCAGTGCCGCGATGCCGTTGGCGATCGCCAGCCAGGCCTCCTGACAGACGTCGTCGGCGCGATCGGCGAAGCGTCGGCCCAGCAACGTGCCCGCGTGCGCCAGCAACCTGTGATGCCAACGTTCGTGCAGTGCCACGAACGCCTCGTGCCCGCCTGCCCGGCAGGTGAGCACCAGCAGTTCGTCCAGTGCTTTTTCGGCGGGTAGATGCGACATGCGACAGCAGACAGTCGTCCGCCAAGCGGAACTGGTTCACGAAAGTGGGATCGAGCAGTCTGCCCGGTCGGCCGCGCGAGAACAGCCGTGTCCGCGCTGCGCTTGCCCATCGTGGGCATTGCTGCCGACGCCAGCAGTCTCCCGGCTCAACTCGATCACTACTCCCGCCCGATCCCCGCCGGGCCCGTGTCGCTCGCACCCCTCGGCATCAGGAGGAATGGAAGCGACTCGAGCTGAGGCTCGGTGAGTGCACCACGTCGAGATCGATCTGCACGCGGGCGTGGACCTGCACGGCAAGGTCGTCGACGCTGCCGCCGCCACGCCGATCGTCGACGCCGAGGTGTCGGACTCCTGGACGTTCAAGCGGATCGCGCGCACGGGCTTCGACGGACGGTTCACGCTGTCGGGCTTGAAGGACAGCAACTTCGCTCCGGTCTACGTGCGGGCGGCTGGCTACGCCCCGGCCTCCCGCAATCTGGCGGGTCGATTGCGCGACGAGGTCGAGTTGCCCCTGGTCCGTGGCGGCGAAGTGGTCGGACGCTGCGTGACGACGAACGGCAAGCCGGTCGCGACAGCCTAAGCGGCGGTCGCGGCTTCGTACGAGGAGGCGCCCGGCATGGGGGGCTGCGACTGGAACCGCGCCGAGGTCGGTGCTCATGGGTGCTTCCTGGCTCGCGGCCTGCGTCCCGACCTGCACTACTGGCTCTACGTGCGCGGCGTTGGCTTCGGCTCGCGCGTCTACGCATTGGCCCGCCCGCTCGGCAGCGGCGAACGGATCGACGTCGGTGACGTCGTGCTGTGCGATGCGGGTGGCGTCGAAGGCCGGGTCGTCGACGATGGGGGCGCGCCGATCGAAGGCATCGAGGTGTCGATCGCGGGCCGGGCTCGCGCGATTCCGCGCTGTCCGCTTGATCACCCGGGGCCGGGCGGAATGCTGGCGCCATGCAGCGCGCATTCCTCTTCACCGGCCAGGGCTCTCAGTTTGCCGGCATGGGCAAGGACCTCGCCGACCGGTTTCCCATCGCCAGGCAGACGTTCGAGGAGGCGGATGCCGCGCTCGGCGAGCAGCTCGCCTCCTTGTGCTGGCAGGGGCCAGACGATCGGCTCGGGTTGACTGAGAACACACAGCCGGCCACCCTCGCCGTTGGCATCGCGGCGTTCCGAGCGCTGGGGCAGCGCCCGGATCTCGCGGCCGGCCACAGTTTGGGTGAATACGCGGCCCACGTCGCCGCGGGCACGTTCGACTTCGCGGACGCAGTGCGCCTCGTGCGCGACCGAGCCCGTCGCATGCAGGGTGCCGTGCCGGTCGGCACCGGCGGCATGGTCGTACTGCGCAAGATGGGCCTCGACGAGGCCAAGGCGATCGTCGCGCGCGTCGACGCAGGACTCTGCGAGATCGCCAACGTCAACGAGCCCGAACAGATCGTCGTCTCCGGGGCGATCGCGGCGATGGATCAGGTCGTGGCTCTCGCGCCGCCGCGCAAGACGCTCAAGCTCAACGTCAGCGTGCCGTTCCATTGCTCGCTGCTGCAAGCCGCGGGTGCGGGCTTCGCGAAGGTGCTCGACGGCACGAACATGCGCGACCCGAGCTTTCCGATCTGGTGCAATGTGGACGCGGCGCCAGTGACGACCGCGGCCGCGGCGCGCTCGGCGCTGAAGCGACAGTTTGCTGGCGCCGTGTTGTGGCAGCAGACCATCGAAGGCATGTTCGCTCTGGGTGTGCGCCACTTCATCGAGTGTGGACCCAAGGCGACGCTGGTCACCATGGTGAAGCGCATCGCGCTGGCGAAGGGCATCGAGGGCGTCGAGACCGCGGCAGCGACGACCGCGGACGAGATCGCGGCGCTCGTGTCCGGGTGAGAGTGCGACCAGTGAGAGACGGACCCGTGAGGGAGGACCAGTGATGCCGGCTCGGTCCCCGAGTGCGGCAAGGTCCGCCGGCAACCCGCTTCGCTCCGCCCTGTGGCCGTTCGGGTTGCTTTACGGCACCGTCGCAGCCGTGCGCAACTGGACGTTCGACGCAAAGCTGCGCGCCGCGCATCGCCTGCCGGTGTCCGTCGTGTCGATCGGGAATCTGACGGTGGGCGGCACAGGCAAGACGCCCACGGTCGCCTACCTCTGTGAGCTCGCGCGAACGCTGGGCCGTCGACCCGGCGTGTTGGCGCGCGGCTACGGTCGCGCTGCCGGCGCAGAACTGAACGACGAAGGCGTGCTGCTGCAGCGGCGCCTGCCGTGGCTGCTACAGGCGCAGGATCCCGATCGGGTCGCCGCGGGACAGCGGCTCGTGCAAGAGGGAGCGGACTACTTGGTGCTCGACGACGGGTTGCAACATCGACGGCTCTATCGCGACTTGGACGTGGTCTGTCTCGACGCGGAGCTGCCGTTTGGCAACGGCCACTGCCTGCCTGCTGGCGACCTGCGTGAGTTTCGTTCTGGCCTGCGCCGTGCGGGGCTCGTGCTGTTGACGCGCGCCGGGCGCCTGGCGGCGGAGCAATTCGCTGCGCGATGCTCTCGCATTCGTACGATCGCAGACCGCGAGGTCGGCGTGTACGCCTGCGAACACGAAGCGAGCGATGTGGTCGTGCAGCCGACCGGCACGGTTCTGCCGCTCGCCTTCGTGCGCGGCCGCCGCGCCGTGTTGTTGTCGGCGATCGCGCGGCCGCAGAGTTTTCGCGCGACGGCCGAAGCGCTCGGAGTCGAAGTCGTGCGCGAGTTCTGCCATCGCGATCACCACCACTTCACCGCTGCCGAAGTGTCGGCGGCGGCCGGTGCCGCGGCTGCCAGCGGGGCGCTGCTGCTGACGACGGAGAAGGACGACACCCGCCTCTTGCCCTTCGACGTCGAGCGCCACGTGCTGCGCATCCAGCTGCGCTTCTTGGACGGGTCGCCGTCACCGAAGGACTGGTTGCTGTGAAGGTGCGCTTCGTCGACCGCGTCGTCTACTGGTGTGCGCGAGTCGCCATCGGCACGGCTGCGCGCGTGCCGCAGCGGCTCGGCTACGGTGCCGCCGACCTGCTGGGTCGGCTCTGGTTCCGATACGACGGTCGCCGCCGCGGCTACGCACTGCACTTCCTGCGCAACGCGTTCCCACAGCAGAGCGATCGGGAGCTTCTGCGCATCGGCTCGCGCGCGACGGGCAACTTGTTCAAGGTGCCGCTCGACATGGCGCGGTTGACGCGCTTGCTGGCGCGCGGCGGCAGCATTGCGACGGTGCTCGACTACGCACGAGCTGCGCGCCCGATGACGACGCAACCGCCGTTCCTCGGCCTGACGGCGCATCTGGGCAATTGGGAAGTAGCTGCCATCGGTGTGGCGCAGCGGGTCAGGGGGGCGGATGGAATGGCGAGGGTGTCCAACAACCCGCTGTTGAGCAGTGGATCCTCGACCTCGTCGCCGCCGAGACGTTTGTGCTGAAGCCCACGGACGACAAGGAGAAGGACCTCTACGACGGGGTCGTGCGCATCAATCAGGCTGTCGAGCAGCTCGTTCGGCAAGCACCCGAGCAGGACCTGTGGGATCCAGCATCGCTACCGCACGAAACGGCCCGCGCAGGGTTCTGCGACGGAGGCCATCGAGGATGACTAGGGATGACTAGGACTAGGGATGACTAGCCGCTAGCGCTTGGGCCGAGGTCCGCGGTGGTTGGAACTGCCACCCGGTTGCTTGCCGCGGGGGGCAGGATGCGGCTGTGGGTGGCGGGGCCGCTGCTGCGGCGCAGCCGGCTGCTGCTGGTCTTGCGGGCGGCGCCGGCGCTCCTCGGGGTCGACGTAGTTGGGCGTCGCTGGACGGTGCTTGTGGTCGCGACGCTCGGGCGCGCGGCCGCCGTGACGCTGGCGGTCCTGTCCGCCGCGGGGTTTTGGTGGCGTCGGCACGTAGGGGCCGGGCGCCTGTCGCGGGGCCGGGCGCTGCCGTTCCACGGGGCGCCGTGGAGTTGGGCCCGTGGCGACGAGATCCTCGTCGTCCATGCCCACCGATTCGGCCCAAGGGTTGTGTTCATCGCGCGCCGAGCGGCTAGCGGACGCGACCTTCGCCGGTGCCGTCTTCGGCGGTGCGGCAGCGCGTCCGCTGCGCAGGCGGTCCTCGACCACCGGGATGCGTTGCTTGATGAGCTTCTCGATGTCGCGCAGGTACTCGCGTTCTTCGTGGTCGCAGAACGACAGCGCGATGCCGGCGCGTCCCGCGCGCGCGGTGCGACCGATGCGGTGCACGTAGCTCTCCGGGATGTTGGGCAGGTCGAAGTTGATCACGTGCGTGATCTCGGGCACGTCGATGCCGCGCGCGGCGATGTCGGTCGCTACGAGCACGCCACAGCGGCCCGAGCGGAAGTCGTCGAGTGCGCGTTCGCGCGCGTTCTGCGACTTGTTGCCGTGGATCGCGTGCGCCGGTAGGTCGACCGTTCGCAGGTGCTTGACGACACGATCAGCGCCGTGCTTGGTTCGCGTGAAGACGAGCGTGCGTTCGAACGCGGGATCGGCCAACAGCTCGGCCAGCAGATCGCGCTTCTGCACCTTGGCGACGTAGTAGAGGCGCTGTTCGATGCGGTCCGCGGTCGCGGCTGGCGGCGTCACTTCGACGCGCAGTGGATCGCGCAGCAGGTTCTTGGCCAGTGCCGTGATGTCTTGCGGCATGGTCGCCGAGAACAGCAACGATTGGCGGTCTTTCGGCAACGTCGACAGGATGCGCCGCACGTCGGGCAAGAAGCCCATGTCGAGCATGCGGTCCGCTTCGTCGAGCACGAGGATCTCGACGGCCGACAGGTCGACGTGACGCTGCTTCATGAGATCGAGCAGGCGGCCAGGCGTCGCGACGAGGATGTCGACGCCGCGCTTGAGTGCCTGCACCTGGGGGTTCTGGCCGACGCCGCCGAAGACGATCGCGACGCGCATGCCGAGGTAGCGGCCGTAGGCTTCGAACGAGTCGGCGATCTGCGTCGCCAGTTCGCGCGTCGGCGCCAGCACCAGGGTGCGCGGCATGCGCGGCATCGCGCGCAGGTTGCGCTCGGTCAGTCGCTGCAAGATGGGCAACGCGAACGCGGCGGTTTTGCCCGTGCCCGTTTGCGCAATGCCGAGCAGATCGCGGTCCTGCAGCAAGTGCGGGATGGAGC
>JBDSBS010000331.1:0-6593 GCA_039921435.1 Planctomycetota bacterium
AGCAGCAGGTCGACTACCGCCTCGAAGTGCAACTCGACACCGAGGCGCGCTCGGTGACCGGTCGCGAACACGTGACCTACCACAATCGCTCGCCCGATGCACTCGACTACCTGTGGGTGCACCTCGAGCAGAACGTGCTGAAGAAGGACAGCACCGGCTCGTTGACCGACGGCGCCGCCGCGATCGGTGGACCGATCGAGCCCAGCGAGGGCGTCGTGCTCTCGCACGTCGGCACCGGCGGCAAGGACCTGGCCTACCAGATCTACGACACGATGATGCGCGTCGAATTGCCGCAGCCGCTCGCCGCCGGCGCCAAGTTCGAGTTCGACGTCGCCTGGTCGTTCCGCGTGCCCGAGCATGTGTTCCGTCGCTACGGCACGATGAAGGTCAAGCAGGGCACGATCTGGGAGATCGCGCAGTGGTTCCCGGCCGTCGCGGTCTACGACGACGTGCACGGGTGGAACACGTTGCCATACCTCGGCACCGGCGAGTTCTACTTCAACTTCGGCAACGTCGACCTCGCCATCACGGTGCCGCGCGATCACCTGGTCGTCGCCAGTGGCGTGCTGCAGAACCCGAAGGATGTGTTCACGGCGACGCAGCTCGAGCGCCTCGCCGCGGCGCGCAGCAGTGAGGAGACGGTGATGATCCGCGACAAGGACGAAGTCGGCGATCCTTCGAGCCGGCCAGCCGGCGAGGGTCCACTGACGTGGCGCTTCCGCGCCGAGAACGTGCGCACGGTCGCGTTCGCGTCGTCCGAAGCCTTCATGCTCGACGCCTGCGCCGCGGGCGACACGCTCGTGCAATCGGCCTACAGCGAGGACTCGCTGCCCATCTGGGGCAAGTCGACGCAGATGCTGCGCACGGCGATCGAAGGCTACAATCGCCGCTGGTTTCCCTACCCGTATCCCGTCGCGACCAACGTCGGCGGCGTCGAAGGCGGCATGGAGTACCCGATGATCATCTTCTGCAGCGGCCAAAACCGCCGCAACGCACAGAGTCTGTACGGCGTCACGACGCACGAGATCGGACACAACTGGTTTCCGATGCTCGTCAACACCGACGAACGACGCCACGCGTGGATGGACGAGGGCTTCAACACGTTCATCAACAAGTACTCGACACAGGACTGGTTTCCCGACTCGAAGCCGCCCCGCGTCGCGTCGTTCGCGATGATGATGAAGTCACCCGGCGTGCCGATCGTGACCAACGCCGACCGCCTGAATGGCCTGCAGCTCGGTCTGCTGCAGTACGAAAAAACCGGCACCGGCCTCTACATCCTGCGCGAGTACGTGCTCGGCGCCGAGCGCTTCGACTACGCGTTCCGCACCTACATCCGCCGGTGGGCTTTCAAGTCACCGCAGCCGGCCGACTTCTTCCGCACGATGGAGGACGCGGCCGGCATGGACCTGGCGTGGTTCTGGCGCGGCTGGTTCCTCGAGGACGCGATGATCGACCAGGCCGTCGACCGCGTGGAACAGCCAACCGACCGCCGCGGCGCGCGCATCACGTTCATCAACAACGAACGGCAGGTGATGCCGCTGACGTTCGAAGCCAAGTTCGAAGATGGCACGACCGAACGGCGGCGCCTGCCGGTCGAGCTGTGGTTCCAGTCGGACCGCGTCTCCGTCACGCTCGAAGGCAAGGGCACGGTGACCGAGGTGCGCATCGATCCGGACCAGATGCTGCCGGACACGGATCGGAAGAACAACGTGTGGACGACCGGGGAGTGACGACCCCGTCGGTCCGCCGATTCGGTCCCAAGGCCTGAACCTGCCGATCTCACCAGGACACCGACACCTCACGCGCAAGCACACGGGCACACCCTGACGATCTCGGCTCAGCCCTACAGCAGCGTCACCTGATAGCCCGCTGTCAACGCGAAGTCGTAGCTGAAGCCGATCGTCGTGAAGTAGAGCGCGCCACCCTGCGCGTAGAAGGTCAGCGGCGGCAACACGGGCGGCAGCGACAAGGTGAACGTCGAACCCACGGTGTTGGGCTGGAACAGCAGGATGTCGGGCGTGACGAGCAGCGTGCAGCTCGGACCGAGTTCGGGCACCGGAATCAAAGTCGACTGGCCGCCGAGCGCCAGCAGATTGCCGATCAGGTACGTGTTGCAGCAACCCGAGAACGCCGAGACGGTGATTTGCACCTGGCAGGTCGTCGCATCGAGGGTCGCGCCGAGCGTCGGCAAGTTGAGGAAGACCGAGTTGCAGCCCTGACCGTAGGACTGGGTCGACACCGCGGTGAAGGGGCATTGGGCTAGAGCGAACGCGGATGCGAGCAGTGTGGTGAGAACGGCAGGAAGCAGGCGCATGATTGCACTCCGTGGCAAAGAAAGGGGGGACATGGCGAGGGCCATCGTATTCGGCAATCGCTGCGCGGCGCAGCGGCTCCATCGCGTCAGAGCGTTAGGACATCGGAGCGTCAGGGCAGAATCCACACCCCCGCGACAGGCCGCCACCCAGGTTCCCCTTCGACACCATACTCGAGCTGCCCTGCGTGGAACGTAACGCGCGTCACGACCCCGCCGAGGCGCTGCCAGGTGTGCAACAGCCGCCCCGAACGATCGTGCAGCCGCACCTTTCCGTCGCGCGAGCCCGAGGCGAGCTGACCCTCGGGGGCCCACGCAAGACACGTCACCGCCGCCGTGTGGTCGAGCAGCGCGCGCGGCGCGGTTTCGTCAGCGGGCCGCCCAATCAGGATGGTGCTATCGTGGCCCGCGCTCGCCAGCAGCTCGCCGTCGGGCGAGAACGCGACTGCGACGGCCGGTCCGCCGTGGCGCCACCACGTTCGTTCGGCGATCGAGAGGTCGGGCAGCGCGAGCAGGAGCACGCGACCATCGGCACACGCCGCCGCGGCCACCGGTTCGTGCGGCGCAATCGCCACCGCGTAGACGAGGTCCTCGGCGACGCGACGCTGCGTCACCACGCTCCCCGCCAGGTCGCACAGCGCAACCTCGCCACTCTGCGCCGGAGTGCCACCGCCGACGAGCAGCAGCGCCGGCAAAACCCCGACTGCGGCGCGACCTGAGAGCGCGAAGGGCCGCCAGCCCGGATTCACGACGAAGTGTTGCCCCGCAGGCGTCGACTCCAACACTCCCACCTGCGAACACGAGAACTCGCGTTCCCCCACCGTCGTCGTCGCCGTCACCGGTCCGACGTGCGCAACCGGTCCGACCGCGCAGGCAGTGAGCAGCAGGCAACCCAACTTCATGTGCGCAGCACCTCGTGCACGGGTTCGGCTTCGTCCGCAACCAGGCGAACGGGCCGCCCGTCGCTCGTTCGCAGCACGAGTTCGCGGTCGATGCCGAGTGCTGCGACGAGCGTCGCGAAGACTTCGGCCGGCGCGATCGCCCGTTCCGCCGGTTCTTCGCCGCGCGCATCGGTACGGCCGACCACGACCGGTCGGATGCCAGCCCCATAGAGCAACACACTCTGCGCGCGCGGCCAGTGGTCGCGCCCACCGAGCGGGTTGAGACGCGGCGTGCGGCCGAACTCACTGGCGACGCAAACGAGCACCGAGTCGTCGAGTTGTTGCTGCCGCAGATCGTCGAGCAGCGCCGACAGCGCCTGGTCGAGCGCCTGCAGCTTGGGCGGGAAGCCGTAGGTCAGCGCCGTCTTGATCTGCTGGTGGTGGTCCCAGCCGGTGTCGGTGACCAGCACCGTGCGCACGCCGCCCTGCACGAGCCGCCGCGCCAGCAGACACGACTGGCCCAGTCGATGGCGGCCATACCGAGCGCGTTGCTCGGCGGGCTCGGCGGCGAGGTCGAACCAGCGACGCGCCGCAGCGTCTTCGGACAACCTCGTCGCCATCGCTACGAAGTGGTCGCGCTGCGCTTCGGCCGCACCGCGCGGCGCTCCGTCGAGTTCATCCACGACTGTCCGCATGGCCTGAGCACGAGTAGCCTGAACGCGAACGCGCCCACCATCGGCGTCGAGGTTGCGCACGGCAAAGTCGGCGCGCCCCGGATCGCCACCAACGACGAACGGCCCGCGCATCGGCGGCAAGAAGCCGGCCCCGGCGTACTCGACAGCCTGCGGGATCGCGACGTAGGGCGGCAGCACCGCATCCGGCTCGTGCCCGAACACGGCACCGAGCGCTGGATGCACGAGCACCGGCGACGGCCGATGGCCCGTCAGCAACAGGTGCGAGCCGCGGTCGTGGTTGCCTTCGCCGTGCGTGACGGAACGCAGCAACGCGCAGCGATCGAGCCGCCGCGCCAGCTCGGGTAGGTGCTCGGAGACGAACACGCCGTCGACGGCACAACGCACGCTGCCGAGGTCGCCGCGGATGGCGGGCGAGGCTTCGGGCTTGGCATCGAAGGTGTCGAGGTGCGACATGCCGCCGTCGAGCCAGATAAGGATCAGGGCTCGCGGCCGCCGCAAAGGCGCCATCGCCAGCTCGCGCGCGGCGAACGGCAACGCAGCGAGGCCACCGAGAAAGCTGCGTCGATCGAAGTTCATCGCCGGTGGCCGAACTCGCGTCCGGTCAGCAGGCCATAGGCAAGGTCGCGGAACGTGGCGAGATCCGCCGCGAACGGCAAGCAGCGCTCGAGCTCCTCGGCCCGCGGCGGGCGCGAGAGCACCGTGCGCCAGAGTTCGACGAGCCGTTCCTGATCGGTGCTGCACAGGGCAAACGTGGCATCGATGGTCGTGCCACCGGCGGCCAGCAGTTCGTGCAGCAGCGGGCCGTTGCGCAGCGCGAGCTCGCGCGCGAGCGGTGACGACGGCAGCGTTGCCAAGGGCGCGCGACCGACGACGGCGGTGACGGCGCGCTGGAACGCGTCGGAATCGAGCGGCCGCGAGGCGCGCGCGGCGAGGTAGTCGACTTCGGGCCCGTCCTGCATCGCAGGACCAGCCGAGTAGGCCCGAGACGTCAGCAGGAACGTGAGCAGGTCCGACAGCCGCCCGCCGTCGCGATGGAACTCGGCGAGGACTGCTTCGAGCATGCCCGCGGCGAGCGGCGGATTGCCTGGCCGGTGGTCGTCGAGTGGTTCGACGAGACCGCGCCCGAATACGAGCGCAAACACGCGGTTGCTCGCGTTGTGCGCGAACGCGTCGTGCTCCTGGCTCAGCAGGAAGTCGGCCACGTCGCGGCGTCGATCAGTCTCGCTGGACTCGTCAGGCCCGTTCGGCCAGTTGGGCCCAGTTGGCCCGTCCGACGCCAACGCCAAGAAACGCGGCTCGACCCGTTCGCCACTCTCGGTGTCGAACATCGCGCCCGCCATCGTGCCACCCGACCCATCCGGACGCGGCGAAGCGAAGCAGGCGCTGAAGGCCAGGTGCTCGCTGCGGCGCCAGCGATCCGACGGATGGTCGTGGCAGCGCGCACAGCCGATGCGCTTGCCGAGCAGCGTGCGACCTGCGTACTCGGCGCGGTCGCGCGGATCGCTCGAGCGATCGAGCAAACCCAGCTCGCCCGTGGCCACGCGGCGCGCGATCGAAGGCAAGCTGTCGCCATCGGCGAGACTCTGCACGAGCAACTCGCGCGAACGCCGCGCGCCGGCAGCAGCGGGTCGTTCATCATCGGCTTCGGGCAACTCGAACCAGCGCGCGAGGTGCGCGCCCCAGACTTCGGCGCACTCGCGCCGCGATGCGAGCCGCGCTGTGGTCGCCGCTACATCGGGACACGACACGAACGCGTCGAGCTCCTGCGGTGTCGGTGGCCGACCGACGAGGTCGAGGTGCAGGCGGCGCGCGAGCAACGTTGCGTCGACGGCCGCCGTCGGTCGCAGACCCAGCCCGGAGAGGTGCGCCAGCCACGCGCGGTCCACTGCGTGCACCGCACGGGCCGACTCGACCACTGGCGCTGCGTCGCTGCCGAACGGCCGCACGAGGCGCGTCGTGGCCGTGAGGTTGCCAAACCTCGCCATGACGTACACCTGCCCCGCACCGCGCGTTGCCAATCGCCCCTCGCTGTCGACGTCCACCACCGTGGGATCCGTCGTCGAGAACAGCGCCACGTCGCTGACGTCCTGCACGACCTCAACTGCCGGCCCTTCGTTCGCCCGCGTGCGAAACGTCGCCTCGGCAACGACGCGTTCGCCGCGGACCGCGACGCGCAGCGCGTGCAGTTCGCGTGCTTCGCCCACGTGCCACGGTGCACCCGCCGCAATCCACTCGCGCAGCACCTCGTGGGCCACACCGTCGCGCGGCAGGCGCCTTCCCCCGCCGTGCTCGAGGCGCCCGAGCGCCTTCTGTACGAGCAGGCTCTGGTCCGGATTACGCAGGTCGAGTCGGCGACCGCTGAACTGCGTCGCGATGGCCGCGTAGTCGGCCGCCGGTTCGCTACCGAACAACGACAGCCGAAAGCCCGCGCGGCCGGTTGCGCTGCCGTGGCAGTAGGCCGAGGAGCACCCTTGGCGCTGCAAGATCGGCAAGACGTCGTACGCGAAGTCGAAGTGGGCCCGCGGCCCTTCGCCGAGCAAGCCCGTGGCGACACCCGAGGCGAGGCACACGGTGCCGAACGTGGCCCCGATCGCGTTCACTTCGAACCGTGCTCGTCGAGCCACGCCTTCGCACGGCGCTTGCTGTCGTCGTTGCCGTAGTCGAGGCTGAGCTGCAGCTTGAACATCTCGACGACCTGCGCGC
>JBDSBS010000332.1:0-4215 GCA_039921435.1 Planctomycetota bacterium
CCAGCGCGCCCTCATGCTGCAGCCTGGCCACGACGACGCTCGAGCCAACCTCGCAGCCCTGCCCGCGGCGTAGAGTCCCGTGCGCATCCTCTGCAACCTGCCGCTCGAGTGCTTCGACGAACGGGCCGCGATGCGCGGCATCGAGCTCGTCACCTACGGGCCTCCCGATCGCATGCTCGTCGATGGCGTGCACTTCCCCTTCGATGTCGCCTTCGACCCCTCGACGGGCAGCTGGGACGAACTCGCAGCGGCCCTGCCGCATGGCTTCCAACCGGACCTGCTGCTGCTCTACTGGCCCGAGCAAGAGCCGCTGCCCGCCGGCCTCGAACACTGCCCCGTGCCGGTAGTCGGCGTCGTCTCCGACTACAACCTGTCGCTGCCGTACCTCGCCGGCCTGTGGCCGTTCTTCGACGTGCTGCTGTGCGACCGCGGCGGCCAAGACCTGTTCCGCCGGCTGTCGTTCGCGTGTGTTCGCTACTGGTGCCAGTACGCACACAAGAGGCCCTTCCACCACCTGCTGCCCGGACCTGCGCGGCGCGAGGTCGACGTCGGTTTCGCCGGCAACCTCAACCCCGTCGTGCAACGCGAACGCGCATCGTGGATCGAACGCGTGCGCCAGCTCGGCCAGCGCGGCGTCGACGTCGAAGTGCACAGCGGCCTGCACGGTGATGGCTACGGCCGCTTCCTCAACCGCTGCCGCATCGGCTGGAATCGCAGCATCCGCGGCGAGATGAACCTCAGGGCCTTCGAAGTGCCCGCCTGTGGTGCCGCGCTGCTCATGGAGCGAGAGAACCTCGAGGTCCGCGACTTCTTCGTGCCCAACGAGGAGTGCGTGCTCTACGGCGCCGACGACCTCGAGGCGATCGTCTGCGAACTGCTCGCCGATCGGGCCCGCTGCGAACGCATCGCCGCCGCCGGCCATCGCCGCGTGCAGGAACACCGCTTCGGCAACCGCCTCCAGCAGCTGCAGGAACTGCTCTCGCGGCCGGGCCCGGGCCGGCCGGCGAGCACGGCCGCCGACCGCGTGCTGGGCCGCGCCACGGCGATGCTGGCGACGTGGGCCAATGGCCAGACCATCGCCACAGCCGCGCTCGCGGCGCACGACCTGGCTCCAGACGACCCGCGCACGCTCAATCTCCTCGGCCTCGCGACGCTGCGTTGGCGCGGCGCCGCAGGCGGCGACGCGGCCTGGCGCTTGTGGCAGCGAGCGGCGGCGGCAGCTCCGGGTTACCTGCCAGCAGCGACCAATCTGGCAACCATCGCTGCAGCGACGGGCGACTGCGGTCTGCAACGCGCCGCGCGCACCGAGCTCGAGCGCCGCGGCAACGCCAGGGCCTGGGCCGACATCGACGGCCCGACACTGCCGTTCGGCTTCACCGAAGTCACGGTCGAACGTTCGCTCGCCTTGCAAGCCGCCGTGCTGGCCGATCAGCCGTCGTTGCTTGCTCACGCACTGCTTCGCTGAAGCGCGCCTCATTGGTTTCGCCGAGATCCACTCGGGGATGATCCCACTCGCGTTGCTTGACCTCGCTGCCCGCCGCGGGAAACTCTCCGCCCCCAATCAGGGACCAGAAGAGACCTCGCCCATGGCCCAAGCCGCTAGCAAATCCCCTCATCGTTGGTCGTTCTACCGCGTTGGCGGCGTCGATCAGGTCCGCCTCGACAAAGGCGCCGACATCCTCAACCTCGACCAGCTCGATCAGAAGCTGTGGGTGGCGCTCAGTTGCCCGACCAAGGGCCTCGAGATCGATGCCCGCACGCTCGAATTGCTCGACTCCGACGGCGACGGGCACGTGCGGCCGCCGGAGATCCTCGCGACCGTGAAGTGGTTGCGCGAGGTGCTGGCAAACCCGGATTCGCTGATCGAAGGCAAGGATGGCTTCTCGCTGACCAGCCTGCGCGAGGACACGGCTGAGGGCAAGGCGCTGATCGCCTCGGCGCAGCACATGCTGAAAACCCTCGGCAAGGAAGGCACGAGCATCACGGTTGCCGATGCGAAGAAGACGGGCGAAGTGCTGAAGGCGGCCAAACGCAACGGCGATGGCATCGTGCCGCCCGACACCGTCGATGACGCGAAGGCGAGCAAGGTCGCAGCCGACGTCGTCGCCTGCATGGGTGGCGCAGCCGATCGATCGGGCAACCCCGGCTTCGATCAGAAGCAGCTCGACGACTTCTTCGCGGCCTGCGCCGATTTCGACGCCTGGCAGAAGGTGGCCGATGCCGACGCCAAGAACGTGCTGTCGTTCGGCGACGCGACGGCATCTGCATACGCCGCGTTCACGGCCGTGCGCGCCAAGGTGAACGACTACTTCGGCCGCGGCCGCCTCGCCGCGTTCGACGGCCGCGCGCTGGCCGCGGTCAACCGCGAGGAGGCCGAGTTCAAGGCCGGCTCGGCAAAGGAGCTCTCGATCACGGCCGACGAGTTCGTCAACTTCCCGCTGGCCATGATCGCGCCCGACAGGCCGCTGCCGTTGAAGAAGGGCATCAACCCGGCGTGGGCAGCCAGCATCGCCGCCCTGAAGGCGACCTGCTGCAAGGACAAGGACCAGCTCAACGAAGCCGATTGGGCCGCCCTGACGGCGAAGTTCGACGGCTACACGGGTTGGCTCGGCAAGCGCGCCGGGGCCGCCGTCGAGAAGCTGGGCAAGGCGCGCGTGCGCGAGATTCTGGCCGGCAAGACCAAGGACGTGCTGCAGAAGGAGATCGCCGACGACAAGGCAGTCGCTGGCGAAGTCGACGCGATGCAACGCGTGGAGAAGTTGGCGCACCTAAATCGCGACCTGCACAAGCTGCTCAACAACTACGTCAGCTTCACGGACTTCTACGCGCGGCGCGGCGCCATCTTCCAGGCCGGCACGCTCTACCTCGACGGCCGCGCTTGCGACATGTGCTTCCACGTCAGCGACGCCGGCAAGCACGCCAAGATGGCGCCGATGTCGAACGCCTTCCTCGCTTACGTCGACTGCACGCGGGTCGGCGGCGCCAAGATGAGCGTCGCCTGCTCCTTCACGGCCGGCGACAGCGACAACCTGTTCGAAGGCCGGAACGGCATCTTCTACGACCGCAAGGGCGTCGACTGGGACGCGACGATCACCAAGATCGTCAGCAACCCGATCAGCGTTCGCCAGGCATTCTGGTCGCCCTACAAACAAGTGCTACGGGCCATCCAGGAAGCCGTCGCGAAGAAGGCTGCGGCGGCGGACGCCGAAGCAAACGCCAAGCTCGCCGCTGGCTCCGCCTCGGCAGGTGAGGCCACCAAGACGGGCGCGCCCCCGCCGAAACCCAAGTTCGACGTCGGCACGATCGCTGCGCTCGGCGTCGCCGTCGCCGGCATCACTGGTGTGTTCACCGCGCTGCTGACGGGCTTCATGAGCCTCGGCGCGTGGATTCCGATCGGCATCGTCGGCCTGCTGCTGGCGATTTCTGGCCCGTCGATGTTCATCGCCTGGCTCAAGCTGCGCACGCGCAACCTCGGCCCGATCCTCGACGCCAACGGTTGGGCGGTCAACACGCTGACGCGCGTCAACATCCCGCTCGGCGGATCACTGACGGCCATGCCGAAGATCCCGCCTGGCAGCAATCGTTCGCTCGTCGATCCGTACGCGCCGAAGAAGAGCATCTGGCCGCGCATCTTCTTCGTGCTGCTGCTGCTGGCGGGCACCGGCTACGTGCTCTACCGCACCAACGTGCTGCACAGGTTGCTGCCCGACTACGTGCCGTTGCACCACAAGGAAGTCGCGATCGAATCGGACAAGACGAGCGGCGCCCCCGGCGACGACATCGTGTTCACGGTCAAGTCGGCGGCGAAGGAACTGGCGGTGACGGATGTCACGGATGCGCTGGGCAAGCCACTGGCCGCGCTGCCCGTCGTCGACGGCAAGACGACGCTGAAGATCCCGACCGACATGAAGGCCGGGAGGCTGGTCGTCTACGACAACGCCAGCGACACGAAGGTCGAGATCAAGGTCGTCGAGAAGGCGGCCGAGGCGGCACCCCAGAAGAAGTGACGTCGCGCGTTCGGCCTCATCATCGTCGCCTGAAGCACCTCGCCTGACTCAGGCGTTGTGAGTCGCCATGGCGGCGATGCGCCTGCGTTCGAGGGTGCCGATGAAGTCCGACACTGTCTTCGGGTGGGTTGATCAAATTTGGTCAGTCATGAATGACTAAACCTGAAACAGGGCAAGAGAACGTCGTAGCCATCTGCCCTGACTAACC
>JBDSBS010000333.1:0-5024 GCA_039921435.1 Planctomycetota bacterium
CGGATGGCGTTGTCGACGATCGTCGACGACCAGGCGGCGAACGCGCCGGGACGCGACGCCAAGAAGCGATCGGGGTAGCGGTAGATGTTGACGAACGTGTCCTGCAGGATCTCCTGCGGGTCGTACAACGCACCGAGGCTGCGCAATCGCGAGCGAACTCGCGCGTAGAGCTGCGGCCCGACCCACTGCACGAGGCAATCGAACACGTCCGCATCGGAGCTGCGGCGAAAGACGTCCATCAAGGCAGTCGCGAGGGCAGCACTCTGCGGGGTCTGGCTCTGCGGGGACGCACTCCCCGCCTCGGTAACAGCGGCATGGCCGAACATGTCCTCAAGAGACACGCCGTGCTTGGCGAGCAGGGCTTCGGCCCGAAGGCGGATGCGGGATCGACCGTCGGGCGCGTCCGGACGATTCGCCGTCTGCGAGGGGTAGCAGGTCATGGCAATCTGCCCATGCGAAGGGCGGGCCAGGCGGTTGGAAATCCCGAGCAGTCCGCCCCATGCCTCCATAATCCACTGTCTTCGCGATGTTAAGGTCAGCTCGTCCAAAGCACGTCACGGCCACCGACCCCGCGACGTGGCGATCGGGGAACACCGCCTTGTGCGCGGCCTTGTGCGGAGCCGAACAAGGGAAGAACCGCTCCACGTGTCCAGTCCCTTCCATAGCATAGTCGCGGGCAACCCCCTCGCCTGCCTGCCTTCGATGCTGGCCATCCGCGACCTGCAGCGCCGACTGTGGCGCGTGCTGCGTGAGATGCCAGTCGGAGAGGACGAGGTCGTGCGCATTCTGCAGCTGGATCCGCTGTCGGTAGTGCGTGGGCTTCGTGCCGCCAACGCACCGGTCCTTCGCTCGGAGAACATGCCGCTCACGGTGCGCGGCATGGCGCAGGCCATTGGACCGGCGCTGTCCCGCCGACTCCTGGACGTTCCCGTCGCCGGCGTCGCCGGCACGTCCGACGTGCACCGGCTCTGGATGCACGCGATCGCGACCGGCTTTGCCGCACAGGAGCTCGCGGCGGCTTCGGGCCTCATGGACCCCGACGAGGCGTACCTGCTCGGTTTGCTGCACGACCTGCCGAAGTGGCTGACGCTGCTGCACCGACAGTTCCGACTAACAGCGTGCGACATCGCTGCGAGCGAGTGGATTGCCCACTGGCAGCTGCCCGAACGACTCGTTCGCGTGCTCGACGCCGTGCAGCAGCTCCGGGCGGGTGCTTCGACAACGCCCATGCACGACGCGCCGACCTTGATCTGCGCTGCCGAACTGCTGGCCGAACTTGCCGACTTCCTTCATCCTGACTCCGAGGACTCTGCGGATGGGGCCACCCTGGCAGCGGTTGACAAGGCCGACCTCGTCGCAGCGCAGCGCCTGCGACGGCAAGTCGAACGCGCCCTGCGGACCTTCGGCCTGGATCCCAACCTGCCGGATCCGGAAATGGACGGCGACTCCACCATGGCGTTGTTCGGTGGCATGCACCTCGGCGGCCTCGACGAAGTCGTGCTGAACATCCTGGGTTGCACGCGCTCCGAAACCTATCGCGGCATCATCACGGCTCTGACCGCGGCGGCGGTGCGTTACGGCGGCTACGATCGCGCTTTCTACTGCAAGTGGGACAACGCCAATGCCACCATGATCGTGCGCACCAAGGCGGACTCCTCGGCGCGCCGTGTGACCAAGCTGGCCCTGTCGGCGACCGCCGACGAAGCTGCCGCGCTACGCGCCGCCTTGCTCGAAGAACGCGCTGTCCGTGTCCAGGCTCAACTGGGTCGTCGAGACGGCATCCTTGCAGCACTCTCCGCCGACGAACTGCTCGCCGTTCCCCTGAAT
This sequence comes from Planctomycetota bacterium, assembly GCA_039921435.1. Classification (GTDB taxonomy): domain Bacteria; phylum Planctomycetota; class UBA1135; order UBA1135; family UBA2386; genus DASVAL01. The sequence goes on from JBDSBS010000333.1 coordinate 1,828, forward strand.
CGTGCGTTCGTCGTGCCGGCCTTCTTGTTGCTGGATCGCTCGCTGCTGATGCTGCCCATCCAGCCGGATCGGGACTCCCCGATGGCGACGACCCTGGGCATGACCGGGTCGCTGCTCAACGAGAACCTGCTGCTGCGGCGACGCCGTCAACGCGCCCAGAAGTTCGCGCTCACGGACAGCCTGACGCGCCTTTTCAATCGACGCATGGGGCTGGTCGCACTGGCTCAGGAACTGGCTCGTGCCGAGCGCTCGTTGCGACCGCTGACGATGCTGATGTGCGACCTCGACCACTTCAAGCAGCTGAACGACACCCACGGCCACCTGCAGGGCGACGCCGCTCTGCGGGCTACCGCCGACGTGCTGCGCCAGACCCTGCGCAAGAGCGACACGGTTTGTCGCTACGGCGGCGAGGAGTTCCTGGTCGTGCTGCCAGATACGGCGCCCGACGATGCCACGGTGATGGCGACGCGCCTGTTCACCGGGGTGCAGGTCAAAGGCCAAGAACTCGGTCTGCCGATGACGATCTCGATCGGACTCACCGCCTTGCGCCCAGGGGATACGGCCGAGTCGATTATGCATCGAGCCGACCGCGCGCTCTACGCTAGCAAGGACTTCGGTCGCAACCGGTTCTCCGCGGACATCGAAGGGGTCGACGACGCTCCGGTCGGCAGTATCCCGTAGACACAACCTGCTGATGGGGACGATGTAACGCGATGTCGACGGCTTCGTCGTCGCCCCCCCGGTGGCCCCGCGGAAACCGAGCCAAGTTGCCGCGCGCTGCCGTATGCTAGAAAGCTGCCTTGCCAAACGAGACCCCCGAGATCGCCCCGGACCTGGATTGCAGCAACACAGCCAACCGCTCCGAGGATCCCTTCCCTACCCGACCCGCGGCCGGACAGAAGCCACCGGCTGCCCGCGATGAAACCGGCCAGCAACCCGCGGCGGCGCGTAGCTGCCCCATGACGCTCGCGGCTGCGATCGGTTTGCAGGACCTGACCGCACTGACCGAACCCGCCGCGTTCTCGCCCGGCTTCGCAGCACTCAGTCTGGCTGCGGCTGCACTGGCTGGCTTCGGAGCGCTGGCCGCCGCGAGCCTCATGGGCTACTCGCCCGCGCGCCTTTCACACGAGCTCGACGATACGAACCGGCCCGACAAGACGCAGCGCAAACAGGAGATCGACGGGCGTGACACCGAGTATCTCGTCGTCGCGGTGACCTACACTGCAATCGGCTGGGTCCTGGGCCTCTGGTCGCTGCAACACGCCGTGCCGCCCGACACGCGACCCTGGGCGTTGGCCCTGTTCGTGCTCACGATGCTCGTCGTTGCCGGCAGCCTCCCCATTGCCATCGCGCAGGTTCGCGCCGAACGCACGCTGCTGGCGGTCCTGCCGTGGGTGCGCTCTGGGTGGTTCGTGCTGCGATGGCCCTTGGTCTTGCCCCTGCTCGGCATCACGCGACTGTGCCTGTTCGCGCTGCGCCTCCCACGGTCGGCGCCGACCAACAGCGCCGACGTGCAGAAGCATGTCATGGCAGCGGTTGCCGACTCGGTGACCGAAGACACACTCGCCCACGGCGAACGCACGTGGATCGGCAACATCGTCGCGCTGAAGGACCTGCAGGTGTCCACCGTGATGACACCGCGGCCCGACATCGTCGCTCTGCCACAGGCCGCGCCGCTGCACGATGCCGTGCAGCACGCGCTGCAGCACGGGTTCTCGCGCTACCCCGTCTACCGCGAACGCATCGACGACATCGTCGGCATCTTCTACGTCAAGGACGCCCTCCGCTTACTGCAGGACGGCGCCAGCCCCGACAGCAACGCCACCGTGCAGACGATGCTGCGCGAGGCCCTGTTCGTGCCCGAGACGATGGGCGCGGCGCATCTGTTGCGGCGCTTCCAGGCCGACAACCTGCACATGGCAATCGTGCTCGACGAGTACGGTGCCATGGTCGGGCTGGCGACCGTCGAGGACCTGCTCGAGGAAATCGTCGGCGACATTGGCGACGAATACGATTCGGACGAAGAGGCCGAACACGAGCCCAAACAGATCCATGTCGTCGAGGCTGGCCGATTGGTCGAGTTGCCTGCCCGCACCACGGTCGCGGAGGTCAACAAGCTGCTCGGCACCGAACTTTCCGAGGACGGCGACTGGGAGACAGTCGCCGGCCTCGTGATCGCAACCTGCAATCACATCCCGACCGTCGACGAGACCGTGGTCATCGACAACGTCGAGTTCCGGATCTTGGAAGCCAACGACCGGCGCATCGTACGGCTGCGCGTCAAGCTGCTTTCGCCCGAGGCGGCGGAGAAGTCGAGTTGAGCCTCGGCACGCCAGAATCGTGAACACCGTTCGCGATTCCAGGCCGGCAGTGGCGGACTCGAGTTTGCGGGGAGAGCCCGCGTGGGGAAATGAGAGTGGCCATGCCGAGGCGAGCGCGGCGGCCCGGCGACGCGGCGCGAATGCGAGCCTGACGGCAATCGTGCTGCGGCGATCGGACTTTCGCGAGAGCAGTCGCATCGTCACCTGCCTGTCGCGCGAGGCCGGTCGCATCTCGGGCCTGGCCAAGGGTGCCCACCGCAGCGACTCGACGTTCCTCGGTCGTCTCGACTTCCTCAACGAGATCCGCGCCACGTTTGCCCCGGATCGCGGTGGCCTGCGGCTGCTCTTGCGCGCCGATCTGGTGCGCGAGCGCCGATCCCTGCGCGAACCGCTGCGATTCCTCGCGGCGAGCCACCTGGCCCAGCTCTGCGACTTCGCCATGCCGGACGCGCGACCGGAGCCGGCGGCCTACGACCTGCTCGCCGGCGGTCTGAGCCTGCTCGAATTATGCCCCGCGGTCGCCATCGGCCACATCGTACTCGGCCTCGAGCTGCGCCATCTGGAACTGCTCGGCGCACTGCCCGACTTGCACCGGTGCTCTTGCTGCGATGCGGAGATCGCGACCGGGGCCTACCGCAGCGACGGACCTGGGCTCGTCTGCCGCGCCCACGCCCCGCTGCCGCGCCACGCGGTCGGCGACGATGTGCTCGACCTATTGCGCACGCTGCAATCGACAGCGGGCAGGCAGTGGCCGAGCCTCGTACCAAAGGTCGCCGCCCGAGTCGCCGCCACACTGCCCGCACTCTGGCTTGCCGCCGCAACCGAACAACGTTCTCGCATGCGGCCGCTCGTCTTCGAACGTACCTGAGGGTCGAC
>JBDSBS010000334.1:0-2730 GCA_039921435.1 Planctomycetota bacterium
GGCGCTGGGACTCGGCATGTTCCTCGCCAATGCGCACGTCTTCGCGCGCGACACGAGCCACCTGTGGGGCATCCTCAGCATGGCGTGGATGTTCTTGACTCCGGTGTTCTGGTATCCGTTCCAACTCGAGCAATCGCTCGGTGCGGGCTTGACGCAGGTCCTGGCCTGGAACCCGGCGTATCCCCTGATCCAGGCCCAGCGGCTCGTGCTCGGTGCCAAGGACGGTGTCGTCGATGGCCACGTGGTGGCGTTCGGCGACCTCGGTGAGCACTTGTTGCACGCCGGTATCTGGGCGCTGGTGTTCCTCTTCATCGGCTACGCGGTGTTCATGAGCCGCCGCCACCGCTACGCGGACCTCGTATGAGCCGGAACAGCATCGAAGTCGAAGGTCTGGGCAAGACCTATCGAATCTACGGCAATCCCTATCACCGCCTGATCGAGCGCTTGCCGTGGGTGAAGCGCAAGTACCACCAGGAGGTCAACGCGCTGAACGACATCACGTTCTCGGTCGAGCCGGGCCAATGCGTCGGCATGATCGGCAAGAACGGGGCCGGCAAGTCGACGCTGCTCAAGGTGCTCACCGGCACGACGTTCCCGACCAGGGGCCGCTACACGGTGCGCGGCAAGATCGCGGCGCTGCTCGAGCTCGGAGCTGGCTTCCACCAGGACTTCACGGGCCGCGAGAACATCTACATGAACGCGGCGATGATGGGCTTTTCGCGCAAGGAGGCTCGCGCCAAGTTCGACGAGATCCTCGACTTCTCGGAGCTGCACGCGTTCATCGACGCACCGGTGCGCACCTACAGTTCGGGTATGGGCGCGCGCCTGGGCTTCTCGGTCGCGGTGGCGACGGACCCCGACGTGCTGATCATCGACGAGATCCTCGGTGTCGGCGACATGTCCTTCCAGCGCAAGTGCGTCGACAAGATCTGGAACTACAAGGCGCGCGGCAAGACCATGTTCTTCTGCTCGCACTCGCTCTACGACGTGCGCCAGATCTGCGAACAGGCGATCTGGCTGCGCGATGGCCGCGCGCACATGATGGCCGACGCGGTCACCGTGACCAACGAGTACGCGACGTGGGACAGTCCGATGCGCGACAAGCCGGACGAGACGGGTTACGAGGCAGTGCCGGCCGCCGGCAGGTTCGACCCCAAGAACCCGCCCGAGGACGACGAGCACCCGCGCATCGTGCAGGCTCAGATCATCGATCCCAAGACCGGCGAACTGCGCCACATCTTTGCGCCCGGCGAGGCGGTAGGAGTTCGCGTGCGCGTGCGCAACAGCAAGCAGCCGCAGAAGCTCTCGGTGGCAGTCGGCGCCATGCGCAGCGAAGGCACGCTGTGTTTCGCGCACAGCACGCAGTTCGACGGCGTGGCGCTGGATCACGAGGAGTTCGTTGTGACGCTGAAGCTCGGCAAGCTGCGGTTGTTGAGCGGCGAGTTCAACATACCGATCTGGCTCTTCGACGAGCGCGGCGTGCACCGCTTCCACGAACGCCCGGCTGAGCAGAAACTGGTCGTGCAGAACCGTACCAAGGACCTCGGGCTGTTCCTGCAAGAGCACGAATGGCAGGTCGAGCGCGTGCCGGGCTCCGTGTTCAAGTGAGCACTTGAACATGGCCGAGCTGTCGGTGCTGATCGTCAACTACAACACGTGGCGCGAGTGCGCTGCGGCGATCGCCACGCTGAGGCAGCACGGACCGACGCGCCCGGATGGAACGCAGATGCCGTTCGAGTGCATCGTCGTCGACAACCGGTCGCCGCAGCAGGATCCGTCGCTGATCGCGGCGGTCGAACACGAGCTGCGCCTGCTGGCCGAGCAGCAAGGCGATCCTCGAGCGGGGCGGCTCATCTTGCACAACGAGAACGGCGGCTACAGCAAGGGCATGAACCTCGCGTTTGGCCAGAGCCGCGGCCGCTGGATCCTCGTCAGCAATCCGGACCTCGTCTACACCGAAGGCCTCGTCAGCAAGCTGCAGCGGCATCTCGAGAACGACAAGAAGGCCGGCTGTGTCGTGCCGAAGGGCTTCTGGGACTCCGACTTCGGCGGCCACCTGCCGCCCAACACTCTGCCGACCCTCGGCGACGTGTTGTTGACGACGTGGGGCGAGTTCTCACGAACGGTCAGCCGCTGGTACGCAAGGCACCTCGCCAAACAGTGGCTCGCCGTCTGGACGGCCAAGGTGCCGCTGGCCCTGCCGATGATGTCGGGCTGTCTGTTCTTGATCGAGCGCGAGTTCTTCGAGTCGATCGGCAAGTTCGACGAGCGCTACCCGCTCTACTTCGAAGACAGCGATCTGTCCGTCAAGATCCGCAAGGCGGGTCGCACGGTGACGCAGGTGCCCGACGCGCGCCTGATCCACTTCGTCAACCGCTCGGGTATGAGCGACATCGAGACGATGTGGCAGCGCCACCATGTGAGTCGCGCGCTCTACTACCGCAAGTGGTACGGACGGATCGGCACGTGGACGCTGGCCGCGTCGCGCTGGTTGTTGCAGACGCCGCGGCTGCGCAAGTGGCACCGCTTCAAGCCGGTTGGGCCGTTCCAGGACTTGGGCGAATCCACCGAGCGGCCGATGCTCCGGTTGCCGCGGCACTGCGAACAGTACTTGGTGCTGATGTCGCTCGACCCGCGCTTCTACCTGTCGGCCGGCATGTACGGCATTGGCGACCGCTGGACTCCCGGCGACAACGCGTTCGCACTGTTCGTCAACGCCACGCTGTTCTT
>JBDSBS010000335.1:0-3332 GCA_039921435.1 Planctomycetota bacterium
CAACACGCGCAACAGCATCGGCGGCACCGGTGCCTCGAGGCGCAGTTCGTCGCCGTTCGTCGGGTGCGGCAGGGTGAGCCGCCATGCATGCAGGCACAGGCGCTCGGCACGCTGGCCATAGCGCTCGTCGCCGACGACGGGGTGCCCCAGCCAGGCGAGGTGCGCGCGGATCTGGTGCTTGCGACCGGTTTCGAGTTCGAGCTCGAGCTGGCTGCAACCGCGGCCGCGTTGCACCGTGCGGTAGCGCGTGCGAGCCTGCTTGGCATCGGCATGCGCGCCGACGCGCACGCGCATGTGGTCGTCTTCCCACAAGGGCTGGTCGATCGTGCCCGCCTCGGGCTCCGGATGGCCTTCGACGATCGCGACGTAGAGCTTCGTGGTCTGGCTCCAAGCCGCTTGCACGGCCTCCCGCACGGCCTGCGAACGCGCCAACAGAAGCACGCCCGACGTCTCGCGGTCGAGGCGGTGCACCGGCCACAGGTCCACGGTCTTGCCAGGTCGACCCGCTGCCTTCTGCGCGATGGCGAGTGCTGTGCGTTCGCGTTCGTGGTCGGTCGACACCGACAGCAGGCCCGGCGGCTTGTCGATCGCGAGCAGGTCGTCGTCGCTGAACAGCACGGGCAGTGTGGCAGCGCCGCGATCCTGCGCGCGGCCGCCTGCCTTGGCCGCGATCTCGACGATGTCGCCGGGCTGCAGCAACTGGTCGTGCCGGCTCGCGGGGCTGCCGTTCACGTCGATGCAGCCAAGCCGAAGGCGCTGCCGCAGCGTGTTCTTGCTCCACTGATTCTTGCTGCCCTCGGCAAGGTGCTTGGCGAGTAGGTCGAGCAGCGGTCCGGCTTCGGGCACGACGAGGCGGTCGGTCACGCGATCGCTCCGACGTAGCCGAGCACCGCACACGAACCAATGGGGCAGGACGACATGGCGAACGGCATCGACAGCAACCGTAGCAGTTGGCTGCAGCCGATGCGCGACGCTCGTCGAACCCGCTACTGCACGACGAGCCGTGCGACCGGCAAGAACGTGCGGTCGAAGCGCTCGACGAACTCGCGCAGCAACACGCCGAGGTCCGGTTCGAGCTTCTTGCGCACGGTGCAGTTCTGCCAACGCACCTCGACGGCCCCGTCCTTACCGATCTGCGCCGGTGCGAGGCGCAGTTCGAAGCTCTTGACGCCTCGCCCCTCCGCCACGAAACGGCCCTTGCCCTTGTCCACCACGACGAGCCGCGCGGTGCGGTCGACGAGCTTGTCGAGCGCGAAGGCCCGCTGGCCCAGTTCGTCGAGGCCTTCCCAGGTCCGCGGATCGACCTGCAGCGGCACCTCGACCGCGACCTTCTCGTCGAACGCCGTGATCTGCGCCCAGCGAGTGCGCGCCTCGCTCAGTTGAGTCGCCAGCCGCACGACGCGCTCTGGCTTCGCTTCGCGACGCCGCGTGAAGAACTCGACCCAGTCGACGACCGCCAAGTCGGCGTCATGGCCGCGGTCGGGGAACTCGTGCAGCACCGCATCGAGCGCCGACAGCTTCTTCAGGCGCGCGAACGCGAGCCGCAAGTTCATGACGAGCAAGGCATCGTCCTGACTGCCCTGCAGATCGCGGATCGGCAGGTGCGCGACGTTCTCGAGGTAGCGCAGGTTGTTCTGCTCCCCCATCTGCATGCGCGGGCCGCCGACGACCGGCAGCGCGCCGGCAAACAGGTCCGGGAAGCGCTGCATGAGGTCCCACGTCATGTGACCACCGCGCGACCAGCCGCCGACGAAGATCGCATTCTCGTCGACGTTGACCGTGCGACGCGCCCAGCGCAGCACCGCCAGCTGGGCCGCGCGTTCGCGCGGCATGAAGCCCCAGCCTGGCTCCTTGCCAAACTCGGTCGCCGCCAGCACCAAGATGCCGACCTTGTCGGCTGTGTCTTGCCAGAGCATGTACTCGCGCGCGCCGCTGCCCCCCGCACCGTGGCCCCAGAGCAGCAGCGGCGCAGGTTTTCGCGGGTCGTAGCCGCGCGGCACCAACAGGAAGATCTCGGTCGCTTCGACCTGGTCGAGCACGTGCAGCTCGACGGTCTGGCGCGTCGGCCCGGGTTCTTTGGCTTCGAACGCGCCGAACGTCGCACACTCAGCGGTCCATTCGGCGAGGCTCGCGGGGTGCTTCTTGGCGAGTTCGTCAGCGGCCTTCTCGCGAGCGGACGCCGTCGGCAGATCGACAGCGCGCGCAAGTTCTTGACGCAGGTCGACAGCTTCGGGTTGTTGCGGCGCGAACAGGCAGGCGAATGCGACGGCGACGATCGACATGACAGTACTACCGTAGCAGTTGCAGACGCAGCCCGGCGGGCCTCGGCCCGATCGCATCGGCGTCAGGTCGCTGCCAGCGCGCGCCGCATCATGCGGGTGACCTCGGCGTTGGCGTGTACGGCCTGCACCTTGGTGCCGCGGTGGTGGTTCTGGAACACCCGGAACGCCTCATCGGCGAACGCCTGGCCGATGCTGTCGACGCCGGAAAAGTCGAGGATGACGGTCGTGAACTGCTCGGCGCGTGCCAGCAAGCGCTTGGCCTGCGAGCGAGAGACGAGTTGGTCGCGGCCCTCCTGCAGCAGCCGAACCGGGATGCTCGTGGTGGAGAACGCGTAGTCTTCGCCGGTCGAGAAGCGGTCGAAGACGGACTTGGTAGTGCGCTTGCTGTGGTTGGCCAGAACCAGGGAGATAGTTGTGCCCTTGGCTGGCTTCCCAGTGCGCACGCGCCACTGCTCCGGTTCACCGTGTCGGCGTGATAACTCCACTTCGCCCGCAACCATGCTGAACTCGTCGAGCATGCGCGACGAAAAAAAGATGCCTTGCCCGCTGTGCTTGGCAGGATCGGTGGTGAACTTGCCCTTTGCCAGTTCGATGCCCGCGAGGCTTTCGTTCGGCAGGTTCAGTGCCATCTGGATCTTCTTGAAGATGCCGACGCCGTTGTCCTGCAGTGTCATCTCGGTCGTCGCGCCCGTGCGCCGCAGCGAGACGGTGATGCTGGTGCCGAGCGAGTGGTCGATGGCGTTGTTCATCAACTCACTGAAGACATAGAGCCAGATGCCGCGAAGGTTGTCGGCGAGGTCGGCGAGACGGGGCCCGACGGAGTCGCTCCAGGCGCGGTCTTCCGAGAGGTCAGCAGTCAGTTGCCACTTCTGGCGCCAACTGCTCAGCACTGACAGCGTGTAGGTGCGGCTGCGCGTGGAGCCACTGGCGGTCAGCACGCCTTCCTCGAGCAGGTTCTGCACATGTTTGTGCATCGCCTGGCGGGTGCATGCGAACTTCGTCGTCGCAAGGCGGACGAGGTCGTTGGCGTGCTGCGGCGCGTTCTGGATG
>JBDSBS010000336.1:0-4694 GCA_039921435.1 Planctomycetota bacterium
CGCTCGCGCTCGCGGCCGCCTGGTTCGTAGCGCGCGAAGGTACAGCGGAAGGTGCACCGAGCGCACCGCGCGTGCATTCGCTCGAGCTGCCAGCACTTCATGGCTTGGTCTTGCCCGATGCGCCGCAGTCGTACGAACTCGACGCCGACAAGTGCTCGGTGCGCTTCTTCGTCGAAGGCCCGCACGGCGCTGTGCTCGCGGCGTGCCCTGGCGTCAGCGGCCGACTCTCGTTCGCGGCGAACGACCCGACGGGCCGGAGCGGCGAACTCGAACTGCACCTGGACCTCGCGTCACTGCAGCGCCTCGGTGCGGACAGCGCGGCGATCGACGGGCCGTCCATGCGAGGGCTACCGCGCAGCGGCGAGCTCGTCTATCGCGCCCAACTTGTCTCCAGCACGACCAGCGACCTGCCAGGAGTCACACAGCAGAGCTGGCTCGGCACGCTGCGCTCCGGCACCCACGCGCTGCGCCTACCCATGCAGCTCTGGCAATGCCTGCTGCCCGGGCGCCGACTGCGGCTGCAGGGACGGACCTCGGTCGACGCCGCCAGCCTCGGCATGCCTGCACGGCGCTGGCTCGACTTCTTCGAAGGCCCCGACACGATCACGCTCGGCTTCGATCTGGCGTGGAAGCGCAGCCGCGTTCGCTGACTTGGCATCGACGACTCCCCGGCTCGCCGACCACAGAACCTTCGCGCCTCGCGAGGAGACGCGGGTGTAGTGATCAGTTGCCCAGCACTGCCGACACGCTGTTGCTCGTCGTCAAGCCGAGTGGGTTCGAGAAATCGAGCACCGCTAGCTGGCTCTCGAGCGTGGCGCCGAGCAACGAAGCGTTCTCGGGCAACGGCACCGTGATCGCCGCGTTTCCCTGCGCATCGGAGAACAGCAAGATCGTGTCGAGCCATGCGACGTGCACGAAGCAGCCGATCGCGCCAAACGGCGTCAGGTCGATGAGCGTGGGCAAGAACCCCACGACGTGCAAGACGATGGCGTTGCCGCCGAGGCCGCTGCCCGTCATCGTGTAGCTCGTGCCGATGGTCGGCCGCTCGAGGCCCTGTGGGGCGCCCGGCCCTACACCGGTCAAGGCGATACCGAGCTGGCGCCCGCTGCAGCCGCCGGGGTGCACCGCAACTCGCGCCGCATCGCTGCGAAAGACATCGAGGTAGTAGCGGCCAGCGACGCTGCCGGCCCAGCCGCGGATCGCGATCTGGTAGAGACCGGCGGGCAAGCGCACGTCGATGGCGGCGTCCCAGACGCCGAGTTCGCTCGCGTGGAACGGGCCGGCGAGCAACACGGGCGGCGTGCTGGCGTCGAACAGGTACAGCACCGGGTCGTCGTTCACCGGCGGGCTCGGGTGGTTCGCAGTCGCATTCACGCGCACCTGCAGGAAACTGTCCTGCAGCAACAGCACGCGATAGAAGTCCCAGTCGCCGCCGTTGCCAGTCGTCGAGAGTACGCCGTTGCAGCGCGCCGGCAGCCCGATCGTGGTCGCCGTGCCGCCCGTGCGCGGGTCGTTGTTCTCAGAGCCCTCGCCGAACACCGGCGGTGTCGGTGCTGCGACAGGTGGCGTGCAGCGCACGTCGAGCGTGTACGAACCGGGCACGTTCGCGAACGGTCCCGCTTCAACGGCCACGTAGTACACGCCGACTGGAAGAGCTCGGGCCAGCAGCCGCGAGTAGTAGCCCGCACGCACACCGTCGCCGTTGCCCTGCAGCGGCGCCCCGCTCGCGTCGAGCAGCGTGAGGATCGCGTCACCGACCTCGATCCCACCGCCGAGCCCACCGCCGAGCCCAATCTGGAGAGGCCCGGTCTCGAGCCGCAAGTCCGCGGTCGCCGCGAGCACGATGCGATACCAGTCCGCGTCGGTGGCGTTCGCCAGCGAGCCTACGGCCTCTCGCCCGCACGACAGCGCCGTCGCCGTGGCCGTCGACTGGTTGGGCTCAGGGCCTTCGACGACCTGCTGCCCGAGCAGCGCCGTGCTCAGCAGCGGAATCAAGGACAAGCGCGGCATTGGCGAACACCATAGCCGGGCGCGCATCCGGCACCAGCAGCGCACGCCAACCTTCACGGGCCGCGGCGAAACGGCAGCATCAGGATGCGCTGCTCCGGATCGATGTTGAAGTCCGCGTCGCCGACCGAAAGCTCGCCGCGGCCGCCCGGCATCTTCACGCGCCGCACCTCGCCACCCATCACCACAGGCACCGGCAGCTCGAACAGCAGGCCCTTCGGCACGAGCCATTGCAGCTTCAGCATGCCGTCGACCACGTCGACCTGCAGGCGCGGCTGAGTCGGCTGCCGCACGTAGACCTCGAAGAACCAAACGAGGTCCTGCCCCACGATCTCGCTGCACAAGCGTACGAAGTCGTCGGTGTCGACGAATCGCACCTGGCTGCCGTCGCTCGCCTTCTCGGCGGCCTCGCTCGGATAGCAGAAGCGGCGCAGCGCCTGAAAGAACGGCACGTCGCCCATCTGCCAGCGCAGGGTGTGCAGAACCCAACTGCCCTTGGAGTAGATGTCGTTACCGCCGCCACCGCCCAGGTAGATCTCGGCCGTCGTCTTGCTGTCGCGCGGTGCGATCGGCGTCAGGTTGACGGTGCGCTGCTTCTGGATCTCGCTGTCGTAGTGCTCGCGCCCAAAACGCCGCTCGCGGTACAGCGCCTGCATGTAGGTGGCAAAACCTTCGTGCAGCCACATGTCCTTCCAGTCGCGGCACGTGACCAGGTTGCCCCACCACTCGTGCGCCAGTTCGTGGTTGTGCAGCCAGTCGTACTGTTCGTCGCGGAAGCCGTTGCCGTAGGCGATCATCGTGTGGTGTCCCATGCCGAGGTGTGGCGTCTCAGCGAGGCCGTACTTCTCGTGACGGAACGGGTAGGGCCCGAGAATGCCCTCGAACACGCGGATGTGGTCGAGGAACTGCGCCATGCAGCGCTTGGCGCGCGCGACACTCTCGGGCAAGACGAAGAACTCCACCGGCATGACGGTGCCGTCGATGCACGTGAACGTGTCCTTCAGCTCGACGTAGGGCGCAATGTCGAGCGCGATGTTGTAGTTGCTGATCGGCGACGCGACGTGCCAGTGCCAGGTGACCCCACCGCCTTCGCTCTCCGCGCGGTTGCTCTGACCCTGCAGCGTGCCGTTGCTGGCGACGACGAGCCCCTTCGGCACCGTGATGTGCAGATCGACGGTGTCGGGCTTGTCGGACGGGTGGTCCTTGCACGGCCACCACAGGTCGGCACCTTCCTGCTGGCAGGTCGTCGCGATCCACGGCTGCTTGGCCGCAGTCTCCGCCCACGTGAAGCCGCCGCTCCGCGGTGGGTTCTTCGCCACCTGCGGCGCGCCGCCGTAGGCGACTGCGACCGAGAACGTGGCCCCCTCGGCGATTGGCAACGCGGGCTGCACGCGGATGCGACCTGGCTCACGTTCGAACGGCACATCGCCGCCATCGAGCCGCACCGAACGCACCGCGAGTGCCGCATCGAGGTCCAGCACGAAGACAGCGCAGCTGGCCACCGCCTTCGCGCGCATCGTCAGGGTGCCTTCGATCGTGCGCGACGCGGGATCGACGGCCAGCCCGAGGTCGTAGTGCAGGACGTCGTAGCAGGCCTGCTCGGGAATCAGCGGTCCGCCGGAGACGTTGCCGATCTGGGCGGTGCCGGCGGCCGTCAGCAGCAGCCAGGCGGCGGTGCGCGAAGCGAGGAAACGCAGGGTCTTCGGCGGAATCGTCATGGCGGTCCCTTTGCATGCTACGAGCGGCCGCGCTGGTGAGATCTGCGCCGCGCACTTCCTGCCCTGCTGCGCTCGCAGAACGGGCCGAGGTGCTGCACGCGGTCGCCGAGTCTCTGCTGCCAGGTGCGCGGGTCGCAGCGACGGTGAAGTCGCGGGATCACGGCACAGAACATCAAACGAGCTGCTCGATCGACATGGCGTGCCGGCCGAACTGGATCTCTCTCGATCGACCTCGACGGCAACGACTACTGGGTCTGGCAGGCGATCCGCCGCCGGCAGCGCATCGTCATCGCCGCGGCGCCCGACCTCGGCCGCCCGATGCGGCTCTTGTGAGCAGGTGCGTCACGATGTCGACGCACCGATGCTCGAGCCCGGTCGGTCGGTCGGACGGTCCGCCGGACGGTCGGACAGTCGGACAGTCGGACGGACAGTCGGCCGACCAGCTATTTGATGTGGGCCGAGACGAGCTTCGTCATCTCGAACATCGTCACGCGGGCCTTGCCGCCGAACACGGCCTTGAGGGCCTCGTCCGCGATGATGTTCGTCTTGGCCTTGGGATCCTGCAGGCCTTTGGCCTTGATGTATTCCCACAGCTTCTTGGTGATCTCGCTGCGGGGCATGGGCGCCGAACCAACGACCTTGGCCAGCACTGCGTCTGGTTGCACGGGCTTCATGAGGGCCGCGTTGGGCTTGCGCTTCTTCTTCTCGGGCGCGTCTTCGGTGGTCATCGAGGTGTCTTGGGGTTGGGAGTCTGTTACCAGGCGGTCGAGGGCTCTGGCCCCGGCGACACCGCCAAGTGGAGGCCAGATGATGGCGGCCGAGAGCACGTGCACAAGCGCGAAGCCGAATAGGCAGCAGAAGCGCTCGATTCCTTGCCCTCCAGAAGCCCGAACCCGACCCTAAACTGAGGCTGACTGCGGCTCCTGGGGCGCCTTGATGCATGCCAGAACGTGTCACACCGGCGCGACG
>JBDSBS010000337.1:0-2952 GCA_039921435.1 Planctomycetota bacterium
GGTGGCCCGAAACCGCCGCGAGCCCTCATGCAGAAACAGTCCATCGCCGTCCTGTTCGGTTGTATCGTGTTGCTCGTGGCTGGTGGCCTGATGGTGCCACAGTTGCTCGCGGATCCGGGAGCCCCACTCGTCCGCTGGACGCAAGCAGACGAACTCGACGTGCCATCGACGGCAGGAGAAGAGGGGGTCACCGTTGAGGCAGACGGAACGATGCAGCGCACGGCGGTCGATCTGGCTGGCAGCCACGCCGCCGTAGTCGACGCCCGAATCGAGGTCATCCTGCGCGGGCGGGTCGTCGACAAGTTTCGCGCCCCGGTCGCAGCCGCCAACGTCTGGCTCGACTTTGGGCGCGGTGGCTTCCGCGGCGGCCAAGCCGACCGCCAACGGCGCGTGCCCGATCCCGTTCTGACCGACAAGGAGGGCCGCTTCGCCTTCCAAGGCCAGACGTTTCGCAACCTGAGCGTCTCCTTGCACGTGCTGCACAAGGATCACGCCCCCGGCATCTTCCAGAAGGACATCGGCGAGGTCGCAGCCGAAGTCGATCTCGGCGACTTGACGTTGAACCGAGGTGGCCAACTGCGCGGCCGCGTGACCGACCTCGAAGGCAACGGTATCAGCGGCGCCGAGCTCCGCTTCCAACCCGAGAACGGCAACCCGATGCGCTTCGTGCGCGACCGGGAACGAATGCTCGAGAACTTCACGACGGACAACAACGGTTACTTCCGTCGGCCCAACCTGGCAGCGGGCGACTGGAGCGTCAACGCCAACGCGAAGCGTCACACGGAAGGTCGTTCCTCGACGTTCGTCATCGAAGAGGAGCAGGTCGTCGACATCGAGGACATCCGACTCGGCCCGGGCTACGAAGTCACTGGCTACGTACGCACGGTGCAGGGTCAGCCAATCGCGAAGGCGAACGTCGCACTGCAAGGTGAGAATCGCGGGCGCGGCGGGCGCAGCGGTGGTGGTGGTGGTGGTGGTGGTCGCGACTACCGCACGACTACCGACGAACAGGGCAAGTTCCTGCTCGAACACCTTCCGGGCGTGCCGATGCGGCTCGAAGCCGACGCCGAGGGCTACCTCGACTTCCAACAGGATGCGATCGACCCAACCTCTGGACGGGTCCTGCACTTGGCGATGCAAGACGGCCTGCGCATCGTCGGCATCGTGCGGGATCCCGAGGGCAACCCGGTGACGCTGTTCGCATTCCGCGCAATCCGGCTACGCGGTCTGCCATTGCCCGGCCAGTCCGAAGTCAATCTCAACGATGTCGTCGCGCAACTGCGGAGCGGCAACATCGACGAAGCGACGCGCAACCAGCTGCGCACCACCATGGAGAGCATGCGCGGCCAGATGGGCCGACCCGGCCGCGGCGACGCCCAAGGCAGTGGACGCGGCGGGCCCGACCCTGGCGGCGGACGCCCCGGCCGCGCGCGCGACCTCGGCAAGCCGGAACGCCATGCTGGCGGGACGTTCTTGGCCAGCGGTTTGCAGGAAGGTGTCTACGAGGTGCACGTGCAGTCGCCGGACCACGCGCGCTACCGATCGGCTGAGGCGGAGGTTCGCCTCGGCCAAAACGAGCCAAACCTCGCGATCGTGCTCGACCCGGGCGTCTTCGTCGCCGGCATCGTCGTCGACGACATCGGCACGCCGGTGCGCGGCGCGACCATCGAGATGCGACCGAGTTCGGCCAACGAAGGTGACGCCGCTGGTCGACGACGCGGACGCGGCAACGGCCAGGCGGACGGCGGCATGCCCGACCTCAACGCGATGGGGCGCGAGTTCCTGCGCCAAGCCAACGGTGTACAGCCTACCCTGGAGGCCACCACCAACGCCGAGGGCCTTTTCGTCATCAAGCATGCGCAGAAGGGCAGCTACCGCCTGCAAGCCGAGGCCAAGGGTCACTCGACGGCAACGTCGGAGATCTTCGAACTGCTCGCGGATCGATCCGGCTTCGAACTGCGGGTCGGCGCCCTGGGCACCATCGCCGGCATCGTGCGCGGTCTGCGGTCGGGAGAACCCGAGCAGGCGCGGGTCGCCGCGGTGCCGGTTGGCTCGGGCGGCGGCATGGGCGGCATCGGAGCCATGTTCGGCCGCGGCGGCGGTGGCAACGCCCTGCAGGGCGTCAGTGTCGCGTCGAATGGAACCTACCGCATCGAAGGACTCGCCCCAGGCGAGTACATCGTGCGCAGTTGGATCGGCTCGCCGCAGGAACTCATGCGCGAACTGATGCCTCTCTTCATGAGCGGCTCGTTGCCCGCCGACGCGACGGTGCGCGGCGCCGAAGTGACCGCATTCGATGTCGAGTTGACGCGGGCCGCCGCCGGCACCGTCGCGGGCACGGTGATGCACAACGGCTCTCCGGCCAGCGGCTTCCAGGTCGAGCTCACGCGGCAGGATGACGCCGGCAGCGCGGGCAGCGACCCGGGCAACGGCAGACGCGGTGGTGGCGGCGGCGGTCCTGGCGGCGGTCGCGGCATGTGGGGCGGCATGGGCCGCTCACACCAGAGCACGGTGGCGGCATCGGGCCGATTCTCGATCGAGAACGTGCCCGCTGGGCTCTACCGCCTGCGCGTGCAAGCAGGACGGCGCGGCGGCATGCTGCACGAGGAGATCGTGCAGGTGAGCGCCGACACGACTCTAGAACGCAACTTCAACCTGATGACCGTGAGCCTGCAGGGCTCGGTCACGCCCGAAGCTGGCGGCAACGTCGCCGACCTCGATGGACGCGTCTCGCTGCTGCCGGGCCTCTCTGCGCTGCCCGAAGACCTCGGCGCGTGGCAGCGCGAGAACACCACCTTCGACGCCCGCGTGCAAGACGGCAAGTTCCGCTTCGAGACGCTGCAGCCAGGCAACTACCTGCTCGTCGTAACGATACGCGGCCGCGAACGCACGGTGATGCCGGTGGCGGTCGGCGGGCCAGATCAAACGGTGCAAGTGAGCGCCGGCAAGGTC
>JBDSBS010000338.1:0-2534 GCA_039921435.1 Planctomycetota bacterium
GCTTCGAAACAGCGCCGGCGAGCAGCCGCAAGGAGACGGCGCCGACGGCCTGGAGCGTTTCGTCGGGCTTGGCGAGATCCGGTGGCGTCGATGACATTTCGAGCCTGCTTATCAGAAAGCGTCGAGGTCCGGAAGGTGGCCCCTAGTCACACAAACGACCCGCCCGAACGGCACAGCACCTGCACACGGTGGTCGGCCAGTCTTCTTCAGCCAGTCTTCTTCAGCCAGTCTTCTTCTGGGCCTTCGTGAACGCCCGATTGCGGCCCCGCACGGCCTTGACCAGCGGAAACGACACGGTCTTCCCATTCTTCTGCAGCGTGACGATGCCCTTCTTGATGACGCGGGTCGACACCTTGAGCCGCAGCATCTCGCCATCGGGCGTCAGGATCCGGACGGGCTGCAAGTTCGGTTTGAACGTGCGCTTGCTGCGTCCGGTCACCCTGCGGCCGACACCGCCGTCCTTCTTGGCAAGGCCGCGGCGCTTGACTTGGTTTCCAACACGGGTGCGACGACCGGTGACTGCGCAGACTCGGGACATGGGCGGCTCTGGAGGGAGAAGGGGCGGAGAGGATAGCAAGCCGGCGGGCGAAGGCAAGCAGTCGTCGTGGCTCCGATTCTCGATGTGCTGGAGCGAGGCTCAGCGCGGCGCTGGCGCGACCCTGGCCTTGTAGCGCCGCAGCCGCTCGACGTACTCAGGGTTGCCCTTGCCCCCTTTCTCGATTGCCGCCTGCTGCAGCTCGACCGCCTCCTTGGTCCGCCCGACCAGGAACATGGCCAACGCCACCGTGTCGAACTCGAAGTAATCCATCGCTTCGCGCTGTTCGAGCATGCGTTCTGCCAGGCCTGTGGCAAACCAGTCGCAGCGGCCCATCGTCGGCAGCTGAGTCAGGAAGTACCAGCAGTCGTTGTTGATTTCGACGCGCTGCTCGTTGTCGCCGAGATACTGCTCGACGATGAGCTTGCCTTGCTCTGGATCCTCGGCGCAGCGAACGGCTACTCCATAGCGCGCGGCCGCGAGCAGGCGCGGTGGAGCCCCCAACGTCATGGCCCTCTCGATCGCCGAAGTCGCCAGGTCGCGGTGCACGACGGCACTCTTGTCAGCCGTCAGCACCGCGGCGAACTCGAGGCAATGCTCGGCGCTGCCTGACACCTGCTTGCGCATACGCATCGCCTGGCGTCCGGCATCGCGATCGGCTCCCGTCAACACGAGAGCGCGCAGGTAGGCCAACTGGACGACCACGTCGTGGGGGGCGGCCACCGCTGCCGCCTGCAGGGGCGCCACCAAGGCCGCTATCAGCCCCTCCCCTTGCGCGTCTCCGCGCATGGCCAGGCTCGCGAACGCGGCCAGCGGACGCGGTTCCGCAGCGAGCCGCTCGAGGGCCTGTTGTCGCACCTTCTTGGCGGCCCCGACGTCGGTGAACTTGGTCGCTTGCGTCAGGTAGAACAACCCCCACGCGACGCCATCGCGCGGTGCGTGCACCAGCAGCTTCTCGAGTTCCGAACGCGCCTGTGCGGCGACGACGTCGTCGAAGATCATCGGAAGGTCTTGGCGTGCGGCGAGCGCCAGACGTTCCGCGTCGAGCACGTCCCTTCCCTGCAGCGCGGCTTCGGTCGCATCGACGAGTCCGGACTCGATGCTGCCGAAGAACACCAGCACGCCCGACCGGTCGACGACGACGATGTTCCACGGCCACTCGGCATCGCCCAGCCAAGCCGTGGCGGTGGCGTCCTCGCCGTCGGCAACGATGCGGCAGCCAGGCCAACGTGCTGCCCCCTCGACCTTGGCGTCGCGCACCACCGCGACGACCACGAGCCCGTCCTTCTCATGGCGACGCTGCAGTTCTGCCAGGTAGTCGCCGTCGGCACTGAACTCCGCCGCGTGGGTAGGCCGGGTGTAGAACGCGTAGACGGTCGCCATCGGCGCCGCATCGCCGCCGATCGGCACCGGTTCCCCTTGCACCCAGCTCTGCCAGGACGCCCGCGGCACCACGGTGCCGTGCACGAACTGAGCCACCAAGCCATGGCAGAGCACTGCCGCGGCGGTCGAGAGACGCAGAAATGCCTTCATCCACATGATCATTCACCTCGCAGAACTGTCACAGCGCGACGTGCATCGTAGCGAACCCGGCACGACCCCGGTCGAACCGATCGTCGTCAGCGGCCTGGCGAAGCCGTCGATGGCGGCCGCGCTGCCGCGAACAGTCCTTCGGCTTGCATGCGCTCGACGAGGGCAACCACGACTTGCTGCAGTCCGCGCGAGAGGCCGGCGACCATCGCGTCGGGACCGGGCTGCGCGATCGGTTGCTTGGCCGCGAACTCGTCGTGAAACAAGAGCCGACCATCTGCTTCGAGCCAGAGCTCGAGCGCGATTCGCGCCTCTTCTCCACTCGTGCCGCGGGTGGCCGCAAACTCGACGATGCGGCCGTGCAGCGCCCATGTCTCCGCGCCCGGATCGGCAGCACTCTTGACCAGTTCGCAGGCTCGTGTGCGCGACAGCGCGAGCACGAGCGCGTCGGTTACCAACCGGTCCAGCG
>JBDSBS010000339.1:0-6809 GCA_039921435.1 Planctomycetota bacterium
GCGGCACCCGACATCCCCCACCGCTCGGCCCGGTGCGAAGTGGACACGCCGGGCCATCGACCGCCTCATCGAACTCGAACGGTTGACTTGGCAACCTGGGCGCCAGCACTTTCGATCGACCTTGGGCGGCGGTGACATCGCTACCCCCGAACGCACCGATCCTTTGCTGCTCGCTCCGGCCGCCGCTGGCTTGCTCGTGGCATCCGCCGATCGTGCTCTGCAGCACTTGCGCACGGTCTTGCTCGAGGCGAACCCAGCCTTGGACTGCCTCTGCCCGACAGATTGGCTGGCATACCAGACGACCTGGCGAGTGGCTGCCGCGACACAACTCGACGACGAGGTGGTCCGAGCGACGCAATGGGTCGCGCTCATGGAAAGCGCAGCCGACGGTGCCATGCCTCCTGGCGTCGCTGGCGCCCGACTCGACGCCGCTTGCTTTGCCGCGACTGGACTGCGGTTGGCAACCGGTGTCGGTATCGACGAAGACTGGGTGCGCTTGCGGCCGTGGTTGCCGCCGATGCACGAGCATCTCGTCCTGCGCGGCCTGCATGCCGACGGAGCTCGGTTGGATCTGGAGCTGACTGCACGCGAGGGCCCACCCCAAGCCGACGAGACCGGAGAGGCCGCCATGCTGTCCGCACCTGCGGCCAAGCGAGTGCGGGTGCGCCTTTGCCTCGCAGCGGCAATCAACAACCGGCCGAGGGCCGTGGTCCTACTGGGTGGCGGGGCTCAGTACGTGTCCGAGCTTCGTCCCGGCGATGTGCTCGAGCGATCCCTACCTCGATAGCCGACGGAAGCGCAATACGAGCCGGGCAGGCGCTTCAGGGGAAGCCGCTGAGCCACCGGGAGACGTCGGCGAATCTGCCTGCCGTCGAGCTTCGCCCTCGTTCGGTGCGCGCGACGCGGGCACCGCGGTCGTCTCCCCGCTCGAGAGGCTCAACTTCGAGTCGCGCGCAAACCTCGCCAAGCGGCCCAGCAGGAGTTGCAGATCTGCCTTGGAGCCCTCGACGAGCCAGCTGCACTCGCTGACGACTTCTTCCGCGCGCTCTTCGGCGCGAGGCAACGTGGCCGCGGTGCCCCCCACACTCGGCGCCGGCCGCGACTTGGGCTCGGCGGTTGAGGAGCTGCGACCTGCTCCACCACGCGCCTTCGGAGCGCCATCCGCGGGCACTTCCTTGGCTGGTGCGACGTGCGTCGCCAGTCCTTCCGCAGGGGCCGCGCCCGGCAATTCGGTGAACTGCAGAGTCCCGAGACCCACAACCCCTGGCCTCAGGGTCTTGACAGAAGGCGCCTCATGGCCCTTTGGCTCTCGCTGCATCTGGCTGACGAAGAACGCGTCGAAGCGGCCCAACATGACCTCGCCCACGGCAGCGGGCTCGGCAGCGGGCTCGGCAGTGGGCTCGGCAGTGGGCTCGGCAGTGGGCTCGGCGGCTCGGACGGCAGAGCCCGCCGGGTCGCCTGATACGCGCTTGGTCGACGGCGGAGCACCGTTGCCCTTCTCGCGATACGCCTCCCCCGCTTTGCCTGGCGTAGCTCGCTTGTCACCGACGAGCTTCTCGCCGTCCTTCTCGGCACCCTTCTCGGCACCCTTCTCAGCTCCCTTCTCAGTGATCGGAAGCGCCGCTCCCTGCACGACGACGAGCGGCAGCAACTGAGCGACCGCGAACCTGGAACTGCTCTCGGCACCCTCGGCCTCCTCGACGAGTTCTGACACCGCGGCCAGCCTTGCAGCTCCCGCCGACCCCTTGTCCTCCAGCTCCTTGCTATCCGACTTCGTTTCTTTCGGATCGGCCTTGGCCTTGCGATCCCTTGGTGCAGCCTTCGACTGTTCGCCGACATCTGCCTCGGTCTGCACCTGGGTCGCTGACCCGGCTCGGTCCTTCACGAAGGGGTCGACCTCATTCACCGATGCCGTGTTTGCTGGACGGGAGTCGCCGATCTCGAGCGCCCCGAGGTCGCGCGAACCCGCCGCTTGCGGCGGCGAACTCTCGACCACCGATTGCTCCTCGGCCGTTCGCGGCGCAGCACTGGCAGGTCCGTTCGCCGAGACCCGGCTCCCCTGACGAGCCTCCAAGAAGCCCTCGTCCTCCGCCAGCTTGCCGTTCGCACTGTCACCGCTCTTGGTGTCACCGCTCTTGGTGTCACCGCTCTTGGTGTCACTGCTGTTGACGACCGTGTCGACTTGCTTGTGCCGCGGCGCCCACGAGTTCACCAACAGCGCGAGTCCGAGCAGCGCCGCCGCACTGGCCAGGCCCCACAGCCACGTGCGCCCGGGTGGGCGCAGGCTCGGGCCAGCGCTCGATTGCTCGCGTGCTGCGATTGCTGCCAACACCCGATCGGCCATCGGCACCACCACGGTCGGCGCCCCGAGCGCCGCGCGCAGACTGGCGACCGTACGCTCG
This sequence comes from Planctomycetota bacterium, assembly GCA_039921435.1. Taxonomy (GTDB): domain Bacteria; phylum Planctomycetota; class UBA1135; order UBA1135; family UBA2386; genus DASVAL01. The sequence goes on from JBDSBS010000339.1 coordinate 2,403, forward strand.
TAGTCCTCGAGATCCTGGCGCAACTGCGGACTGACCCTCAGCTCGGCTGTGAAGCGCTCGCGGTCCCGGTCGTTGAGGCGACCGTCGACCCAGTCGGCGAGGCGATCATCGAGTTCGCGTTCTGGTTCGGTTGTCATTGTGCGAACCGCTTGAGCATTCCTTGCAGCTGCACACGACCGCGGTGGATGCGCGACCGCACCGTGCCGATCGGCAAATCGAGCACACTCGCGATCTCCTCGTAAGACAGCGATTCCATGTCGCGCAACACGACGGCCTCGCGGAACTCGTCGGGCAACTTGCGCACGCAGGCGCGAACACGCGCCAAGAACTCGTGTTGGTGTGCCTTCTCGCCCGGATCGACCTCGCGACCGGTAGGTGTGATGTAGAGGTCGTCGGTTCCATGCAGCGGGGCATCGATGGACAGCGTGCGACGGTTGCGCTTCTGGGCCCGACGTCGCCGGTACTCGGTGATCGCGACGTTCATGGCAATCGTGTGCAGCCACGCGACGAAGCGCACCTGGCCATCGAATCCCGGCAGCCCCTTATGCACGCGCAAGAAGACTTCCTGAACTAGGTCTTCGGCCATCGAACGGTCGCAATGCAGCACGGACGTCATCACTCGCATCACCCGATCTGTGAACATCTCGAGCAGAGTTCGAAAGGCGTCCATGTCGCCTTGTTGGGCACGCAACATGGGTTCGCGAGCTGGATCGAACTCTGCGGCATCGTCACTCGCGGACCCCATCGGGCGACCAGGATCCCGGCGCGACACCGGCGGGGCATCGAGCACCAGACGCGGCTGGCCCGGTGCAGTTCCTCCGGCAAGCGGCTTTTTCTCGGCGGTCACTGTGGCTCGACGACTCGAATAGACTGGTCGATGGAACGGGTCGATGGAACGGGTCGATGAACGGGTCGATGAACGGGTCGGTGAACGGGTCGGTGGAACGGGTCGGTGGAACGGGTTGCCGCGATCGGGGAAACGCGCGGTGCACGCTGCTCGAATCCGCGCAGCACGATATCGTCGATGTGCTCGGGTGGCGACCGCCGACAACGCGGAAGCGGACCCGAACTCCCCAGGTGAGACACCGACACACGGAATCCATGACTGAAACCGTCTTCACGTTCCCCTGCCCCTGCTGCAACAAGCTGATCGAGGTCGATACGCGCTCGGGCAAGGCCCGCGCAGCGCGCCCGGAGGAGGCCAAGGGCGGCCGGGATCTCGACCAACTGCTCGGGGAGCAGAAGCGCGCACAGCAGCGCCTCGGCGACCTATTCGCCTCGGCGAAGGACCAGGAGAGCCGCGGCGCCGAGCACCTCGACGCGCAACTACGGCGCGCCAAGGAAGAGGCGAAGAAGGACAAGGACGTGCGGCCACCCAACATCTTCGATCTCGACTGACGCGCCGCCGTGATCAAGGCGGGTTCGTTCAGAGCCGCCCTGCCCGCGAAGCGGCTCGAGACTCCTGGGAGCCGGCGCAACGCGGGCAACAGTCAAGGACGAGGCGACGCAGTCTGTCCGCTGCGGCGTCTTCTTGGAAGGGCACGTGCGATCGTGCTCAGGAGGTCCGCCGATCAGGCTCACAGGCCATAGCCGAACAGGCTGCCGACCTGATAGATGGCGACCGCCACACCCCACGCCAGCACGGTCATGTAGACGAACGTGAACACGGGCCAGCGCCACGAGTGCGTCTCGCGACGAATCGCGGCCAGGGTGCCGGCGCACTGACTGCACAGGGCAAAGAACGCCATGACGGCCAACGCCACGAGCCCGTTCATGCTCGGACGTCCATTTGGTCCCACAGCCGAACGCATCGCCGCGCCAAGGCGCGGATCGGGTTCGTCCACTGAAGCCTCCACTTCACCCAGGCTGTAGAGCGTGCCGAGCGTCGGAATGACGAGCTCGCGCGCCGGAAAGGCCGCGAGAACCCCGACCGTCATGCGCCAATCGAAGCCTGCCAGTGCAAAGATCGGCTGCACCGTGCGCCCGATGCCCGCCAACCAACTCTGCTCGAGATAGGCCTCTGCTTCGGCAGCGTCGAGGGAAGCCCGCTGCGCGAGGCTGGCTTCACCCGCGAGCACTGCCACTCGCCGTTCTTCGAAGCCCGCATGGATGTGCGATGGACGCGGAAAGTAGCCAAGCGCCCACACGACGATCGTCGCAAAGAAGATGACAGTGCCCGCGGTGCGCAAGAAGCCGCGCACCGCGTGCCACGTGTGCGCGCCGACGATGCGAAAGCGCGGTCGCTGGTAGACCGGCAGCTCCATCGCCAATATCGAACCGCCGCCGCGCAAGACCGTGCGCCGCAGCACCAGCGCGACAACCGCCGCCGTCACGATGCCGAGCAGATAGAGCAGGAACAACAGTAGGCCTGCCTGGTGCGCCGGAAAGAACGCAGCCAGCAAGACCACATAGACGGGCAAGCGTGCCGAGCAAGACATCAGCGGCGCCACGGCGATCGTCGCCAGCCGATCGCGCTCGTCACTGAGGATTCGACTCGCGACGATGCCCGGAATCGCACACGCGAAGCTGCTCGTCAGCGGCACGAAGCTCTTGCCGGACAGGCCAACCTTGCGCAGCAACCGATCGAGCAAGAACACGGCTCGCGCCATGTACCCCGTGGCTTCGATCACCGTCACGAAGGCGATCAAGAGCGCGATCTGCGGCACGAAGACGAACGAGGCCCCCACCCCATTGACGATGCCATCGACGAGGAAGCTGCGCAGCGCCCCAACTGAGAGCCAGCTCTCGACGACGTTCTCGACGCCTCCCTGGACCGCTTCGATCCATCCCATGAACGGCTCGGCGACGGTGAAGACGAGCTGAAACATGCCGAACAACACCACCGCGAGCACGATGGGGCCGAGCCAGGGATGCAGCAGCAGTGCGTCGAGACGGTCCGTGCGCGAACGCCGCACCGCGCGCCGTGCTGCGGTTGCGTGCGCCGTGCGCAGTTCCGCTTCGCTCTGCTCGCGGTCAGTGGACTCGCGATCAGTGGACTCGCGGTCAGTGGAACAAGCCGTAGCCTCCTCGTCCGGCTCGACGTCGAGAGCGACCGCGGCCAGCGCCTGCTGCAGAGACGGGGCACCGAGCCCACTCGCACCGTTCACGGCGACCAGCGGCAGGCCGATCGCCCGCCGCAACCGTTCGACATCGACCGGAAACCCCTCGGCGGTGGCGACGTCGACCTTGGTCAACGCGATGACGATCGGTCGGCGCAGCTTGCGCACCTGCTGCAGTAGACGCAGCTCGACCGGCAGCTTGGCGGCGTCGAGCACGAAGCACAGCACGTCGGGCGAGGCATCCGCTTGGGCACTCAAGAAACCGAGGGTCTGCTCTTCGTCGCGACTGTGTGCCTCGAGCGATGCGATGCCGGGCAGGTCGATGACCCGCAGAACCATGGCCCCGACTTCGACGTCGCTTTCGACTCGCTCGACCGAGGTGCCTGGGAAGTTGACGGGTCGTTGCAGGGTGCCCGTCAGGTGCATCAACAGCGAGGTCTTGCCCGAGTTGGCACGCCCAACCAAGGCGACCGTGCGCAGGGTTGTGCCACGGGCCGAAGTCGCCTCCTTGGCGGACGTCAAGACCTGGCCTCGCACAGCCTCACTTGCACGCGCGCCGCCTCACTGCGCCGCAGTGCGAGCCGGAAGCCGTGCAGCCGGTACAACAGCGGATCGCCGAACGGCGCCCGCGCGATCCACTCGACCTCCGCTCCCGGCCACATTCCAGAGGCGACCAGGCGCTCGGCGAGTCCATCGTCGCCCGACACCGCTACGACCTCGACGCACTGCCCGGCGACCACGTCGACCAAACTGAACACGGGCCCAGAACCGGCTGGGCTGGTCATCGTGACGGCAGGGGGCGCGGGCAAACTCGATGGCGGCATGGGATCTTGTTGAGACACGATCTCAATTGCGGATGATGCCGCAACCGCGCCAGAATTCCAAGTCCGCCGTGGTGCGTAGCACCTCGCCGGCCGCTCTGTGGCGGTTGCCCGGCACCGCCGGCAAGATCGTCACCATGCAACCCACCGCCCACCGCGCGACCGTGCGAATCGCCGGCACCGAGCTGATTTTTGAGACCGGACGCATCGCTCGGCAAGCCCACGGTGCGGTGCTCGCACGCTGCGGCGACAACGTCGTGCTGGCGACCGTCACCGCTGCCGCGACCCCGAAGCCGGGCCAGGACTTCTTTCCGCTGACCGTCGAGTACCGCGAGAAGTTCTCCGCGGCTGGCCGCATTCCGGGTGGCTTCGGCCGCCGCGAAGGGCGCATCACCGACCACGAAGTGCTCTGCAGCCGCCTCATCGATCGCACGATCCGGTCGCTGTTCCCCGACGAGTTCCGCAACGAGGTGCAAGTCCAGGTGCAGGTCTTCAGCGCCGAGGCGACCAGCGACCTCGAGAGCCTG
>JBDSBS010000340.1:0-4420 GCA_039921435.1 Planctomycetota bacterium
CGAACAGCGGGCAGTCGTCGCACTTCGGCCCCTTTGCCAAGCAGACGTAGCGCCCGAGCAACAGCAGTCGATGGCCCCCATCGATCCACAGGTCGCGCGGAAACCGTGAGATCAGGTCTTGTTCCACCTTGTCGGCCTGGGTCGCAGTCGTGAGACCGAGCCGCTGGCTCACGCGCATGACGTGCGTGTCGACGACGATGCCCTCGGCGATGCGGAAAGCGACCCCGAGCACGACGTTCGCAGTCTTGCGGGCGACCCCGGGCAGCTTCAAGAGGACCGCCATGTCGCGCGGCACCTGACCGCCGTGCGACTCGTGGATCGCGAGGCTGGCGCCTTGGATCGCTTTGGCCTTGTTGCGGAAGAACCCCGTGCGGTGCACGACGGCTTCCACTTCCTCGCGCGGTGCCGCCGCGAGCGCCTGCGGTGTCGGCCACTTCTCGAACAGCACTGGGGTCACGGTGTTGACGGTGCGATCCGTGCTCTGCGCGCTGAGGATCGTCGCCACCAACAGGGTCCACGCATCCACGTGCTCGAGTTCGCAGCGCGGGTCGGGGATTGCAGTCGCCAAGCGAGACGAGAGCTCGGCAATATCCGCGGACGGTCCAGTCGGAAACGACGGCGCCGACTTCTTGCTGGTGGCCACACCGAGAAGGTAGCGGAGTCGAGGGGCGCCTCAAAACGGCCTTCCCACAACCGCCTAGCTTCGCCGGCCAAATACCGCCGTGCCGATGCGAACGAGCGTCGAACCGGCGGCCACCGCGGCTTCCAGGTCCGACGACATGCCAAGACTCAGGACCGGCAGCGCAAGGCCCGAGCCTTTGGCCAACGCACCGCGCAGCGCGGCTATGCGGACGAACACGGGCCCCGCATCGCCCTCGAGAGGGGCCATTGCCATCACGCCCGACACTCGGAGGTTCGGGCAGTGCGCCTGGACGTGCGCCAGCAACCCCGGAGCGGCTCCCACCGAACAGCCGTGCTTGCTCGCTTCGTCGGTCGCGTGCACCTGTAGCAACACCGCCAAAGTGCGGCTCGAAGGCCCGAGTTCTCGCTGCAGTTCGTCGGCGAGGCCCACGCGGTCCAAGCTGTGCACCATCGCCAGGCCGGGAACGCGCAAGAGGCTGCGCACCTTGTTCGTCTGCAGCGAACCGATGAGATGCCACTGCAGACCAGGCAATGCCGCGACTTCGGCAGCCTTGGCCGCCAACTCCTGAACGCGGTTCTCGCCGAACGCCCGCTGGCCTTTGGCATAGGCCTCGCGCACTGCCGTCGCCGGGTATGTCTTGCTGACGGCGAGCAGTTGCACCGAATCTGCCTTGCGCCCGACGTTCTCACACGCGGCTGCAATGCGATCGCGCACGGCCTGCAGGTTGGCCGCTATCGGCGCCGGCTGCATCACGATTCCGCTCGGCCTTCGTCCTGCCAATGCGCCGTGAGCGGCCCCGGAAACATCATGCGACCGCGCCGCACCAACGCCGCACGACCATCGACGGTGAACCCGGTCAGCAGCGCATCCCAGGCTTCGTAGTCGTCGCTGAACAGGATCCAGTCGCGCAGGGCCTGGCCGACTCGGGGGTTGCCAGGTTTGCGTTCTCCCAAGTGGCGGGCCAGCCGACGCATGAACGCTCCGACCTCCTCATGGAAGGTGTGCGCGGTCACTTCTTCTGGCCGAAAGCCGAAGTCAGCGATCAACCCTTCGCGGTAGTCGGAAGCCACCTGACGCAGTGAAGCGCCCAGCAAGACGTCGGCGACCGCACCAGCGATGTTCATTCGATTTCCACTTCGAGCCACACTCAGAGAGTGGGAAACAATCGGTTTGCCACTCTCTGCATGGCCGCGTAGGCGGCCATAGAGGGCAATATGATCGCCGCGCTTTGAACCTGTATCATCATTTCCTCTCAGGCTCAGTGGCGGAAGTGGCGATGGCCAGTCATGACCATCGCCATGGCGTACTGGTCGGCCACGGCAATTACTTCTGCATCGCGCTTGCTGCCACCAGGCTGCACGACAGCGGTGGCACCGGCTGTCGCGCAAACGAGCAGGCCGTCGGCGAATGGGAAGAACGCGTCGCTCGCGACAACGGCGCCGCGGGCTCGCTCGCCAGCCTTGTCGACCGCGATCTTGGCCGAGTCGACGCGGCTCATCTGACCGGCGCCAACGCCCACGGTGAAGTGCGCGCCATCGTCGGTGCAACGCGCGAGCACGATTGCATTCGACTTGACGTGTTTGCAGACACGCCAGGCGAAGGCCATCGTCGCCGATTCGGCCGCTGTTGGGGCGCGCTTGCTGGCGACGTCGTTTCTGGGCGGCTCGGCCGGGTTGTCAGCGGTCTGCAGAAGGAAGCCGCCGCTGACCGGACGGGCGACGAACCGGTGCCGGAGATTGAGGTCGGGCACACCGCCGAGATCCAGCACACGAACGTTGGCGCCCCATTTCGCTTGCTGCAGCGTCGCCACGGCGGCCGGGTCGACATGGGGCGCCAACACGACTTCCAAGAACGTGCCGCTGGCAACGATCGCCGCGGCAGTCGTCGCATCCAGGGTGCGGTTCGTCGCAAGGATGCCGCCAAAGGCAGCGACCGGGTCGCCTGACAACGCCAGTTCGAAGGCGTGCGACAGCGATCCCGCGATCGCCGTGCCGCACGGGTTGTTGTGTTTCATCAGCACACAACAGGGTTGCTCGAACTCGAGAGCCAGACCGAGGGCTGCATCGGCATCGAGGATGTTGTTGTAGCTGAGCTCCTTGCCGCCGAGCTGCCTGCTGTTGGCGAGGCTCGGCGATGCTTCACCGAGGCTGTAGAACGCCGCTTTCTGGTGCGGATTCTCGCCGTAGCGCAGATCCTGCAGCTTCTCGCCCGAGAAAGCGACGCGGCCTGCGAAGAACGGTTCGCCGACCGCCGTGCGGCGTTCGCAGTCGAACCACTGCGCGATCGCCGCGTCGTAGGCAGCAGTGTGCGAAAACGCCTTCGCGGCCAGCTTGCGGAGCAGGTCCTGCGGCAACGTGCCGTCATGTTCGCGCAAGGTGCGCAACACGGTTCCATAGTCGCTCGGGTCGACGACGACCGCGACGCTGGCGTGGTTCTTGGCCGCACTGCGCAGCATCGCTGGACCACCGATGTCGATCTGCTCGACGATCTCGTCGCGTTTGATGCCCGGCTTCTTCACGGTCTCGCGAAAGCGATACAGATTGACGCACAGCAGGTCGATCGCATCGATGCCGTGCGACTCCATGGCCGCTCGATGTGACGGATCGCCGCGACGGGCGAGCAAGCCGCCGTGCACCTTCGGATGCAGGGTCTTCAAGCGCCCATCCATCAGCTCGGGGAAGCCCGTGTAGTCGGCGACTTCGGTGGCTTCTACGCCAGCGTCGACCAGCGTGCGGCGCGTTCCGCCCGTGGACAACAGCGAGAACCCCAGTTCGACCAGCTCGCGCCCGAACTCGACGATGCCATGCTTGTCGGTGACCGACAGCAGCGCCCGTCTCATGGCTTCACCTCGTCCTTGCGCTGCTTCAGATAGCCCTCGATGAACGGGTCGAGGTCGCCGTCGAGCACGCCGTGCACGTCGGAGGTCTCGACTTCGGTGCGCAGATCCTTGCACATTTGGTAGGGCTGCAGCACGTAGCTGCGGATCTGGTTGCCCCAACTGATGCTACCGCGATCGCCGTAGAACTTGGCGAGCTCCGCCTCGCGCTTGGCGAGCTCAAGCTGGTAGAGCTTCGATCGAATCGTGCGCATGGCCGACTCGCGGTTCTTGTGCTGACTGCGCTCGGCTTGGCAGGCAACGATGATGCCGGAAGGGATGTGCGTGATGCGAATCGCCGACTCAGTCTTGTTGACGTGCTGGCCACCGGCGCCCGAACTGCGGAAGGTGTCGACCTTGAGGTCCTCCTTCCTGATGTCCACGACGATGCTGTCGTCGAGTTCTGGCACGACCTCGACCGACGCAAACGAGGTCTGCCGCCGGCCCTGCCCATCGAACGGCGAGATGCGCACAAGCCGATGCACACCCTGCTCGGCCTTGAGACGACCGTACGCGTAAGGCCCCTTGACGACGATCGTCGCGTTCTTGATGCCGGCCTCCTCCGCCTTCTGGAAGTCCGTCTCCTCGACCTCGTAGTCGTGGCTGGCCGCCCACTTGATGTACATGCGCAGCATCATCTCGGCCCAGTCCGAAGCGTCGACGCCGCCAGCGCCGGACTGCAGGGTCACGATCGCGTTCATCGGGTCGTGTTCGGCGCCGAGCATGAGCTGGAACTCGAGCTGGTCGAGTCGCTCGGTGATCTTGCGCTCGGTGTCGACGAGATCTGCTTCTACGGCCGCAGGGTCTTCCTCGCCGAGTTCGATCAACACATTGCCGTCGTCGATGAGGCGCTGAAGGGCGTCGATCGGCTCGACAACCTGGTAGCACATCTTCTTCTTCTG
>JBDSBS010000341.1:0-2831 GCA_039921435.1 Planctomycetota bacterium
GAGCACTTCGAGGCCGATCTGGTCAAGCTTGAGGCCGACGTCAGGAGTGACGACCTGCGCGCCGGTGAGGCTCGCGATGTCCTGCAGCATGGCCTTGCGACGGTCGCCGTAGCCGGGTGCCTTGACGGCGCAGACCTTGACGATGCCGCGCAGCTTGTTGACGACCAGCGTGGCGAGGGCCTCACCTTCGATGTCCTCGGCGATGATCAGCAGCGGCTTGTTGCTCTCCTTGAGCTTCTCGAGCAGCGGCAGCATGGGCCGCACCGACGAGAGCTTGTCCTCGTGCACGAGCACGTAACAGTCGCGCAGGTCGACCGTCATGTCCTCGGCGTTGGTGACGAAGTGCGGCGAAAGATAGCCGCGGTCGAACTGCATGCCTTCGACGACCTTGACCTCGGTCTCGAGGCTCTTGCCCTCTTCCACCGTGATGACGCCGTCCTGGCCGACCTTCTTCATCGCGTCGGCGATGATCTTGCCGATCTCTGGGTCGTTGTTCGCCGCGATCGCGGCGACCTGCATGATGGCCTTCTGGTCGTTGCCGGGCACCGTCTTCTTGACGCGCTGCAGCTCTTCGACGAGCGCCTGGCTCGCGGTGCGAATGCCCTTGATCAGCTCGGCGTGGTTGGCGCCGGCCGTCAGGTACCTCATGCCCTCTTCGCAGATCGCTTGGGCCAGCAGCGTCGCCGTCGTCGTGCCGTCGCCTGCCGTGTCGGACGTCTTGCTCGCCGCTTCTTTGACCAGCTTGGCGCCCATGTTCTCGTAGCGGTCCTCGAGCTCGATCTCTTCGGCGACCGTCACGCCGTCCTTCGTCACGGTCGGACCGCCCCAACCCTTGTCGAGTACTGCGTTGCGGCCGCGGGGTCCGAGGGTGGAGACAACGGCCTTTGCCAGTTTGGTGACTCCGCGCAGAATTGCTTCGCGGGCGTCGTTTTCGAATACCAGTTGTTTGACCATCACAACCTCGGGGGGAATCTGGATACTTCGGGGGGTGGCGCGCGAGCCACCTCGTCGAGGTGGCGCGCAGATAGTGCCGCCGCACCAAGTTGGCGCGGCAAGGCGAACGGGCGCGGCGGTAAGCAAACCGGGTGCCGGCCTCTGTCTAGGGCTGGATCCGAGCTGGAAACACGAATGCAACGCACTGCAAAAACTTCGGTTATGGGCCATTGCCATCGTCTCGCCGCGGCTTCGGTCGGGGCCGGGGTCCGGCATTCTGGCAGGCTCCTTCACAGCGACATCCGCAGCGGACGCCATTCTGGCATGTTTGGCGCGAGGTGCTTCGGCGCGCTGCTCGCCGGCCTTGCGAGCGGGGCGTTAGGGGCGATTGCGCGCGCGCAGGTGTCGCCGTTCGAAGTGGCGCTGTGCTCGGGCAAGGTGCTGCCCGCGACCGAGATCACGGGTGATGCCGAGCGGGGTTGGCTCGTCGTGACGCAGGGCAAGTCGCAGCGAGTGGCGGCGAACGAGTTGCTGCTCGTGCTCGCGGTCCCGGCTCAAAACGTGGAACTGACGGCAGTGCATCTGGCCGGCGGCGATGTGGTGCGCGGGGTCTTGGTGGGTGGGGACACGGCGGGGGATCGGCTCGAGCTTCTCTCGCCAGTACTGGGGCGTGTGCCCGTGCGCGTCGATCGCATCGCGGCGGTGGCTGCTGTCGATTGTGCGCGCCCGCTCGCGCTGCAGCTGCCCGAAGGCGTCGGCGAGGGCCTCTTCGTGCGCGCTGCGGTCGGCTACGACCTCGTTGCGGGTACCGTGCACCAATTTGGCGAGCAGGGCGTGCGCTTCCATGCGGACGGCGCTGCGGCGCCGCGCTGGTATGGCGCGCGCGAGTTCGTCGCGCTGCGCATCGCCGACGCGCAGAAGGTCCCGGCAGCGGCTCCGGTTCAGCTGCTGACGCGCGCCGGCGATCGCTTGGGCGTCACCGGGGTGCGGTTTGCCGCGCAGACCATGCTGTGTGGGCTCGAGGGGGGCAACACCGTCGATCTGCGCCTGGCGGATCTCGCCTGCGTTTCGTTTGCCGGTGCGGGTGTGTTCTTGTCCGACCTCGAGCCGAGCGAAGTCGTCGAGAACGGCCTCGACGGCGACGTCGTCTTTCCGTGGCAGCGCGATCGAGCGGCCACCGGCGGTCCCCTGCTGGTTGCTGGGCGCGCACACGGCAAGGGCCTTGGCGTGCACAGCAAGAGCCGGCTGTCGTTCGCGGTGCCCGATGGTCTGGCGAGCTTTTGGACGCGCGTCGGCATCGACGACACGGCTGTGGAGCTGCGGCCGCAGGCCAACGTCGACGTGCGCGTGCTCGTCAACGGCAAGCTGGTGTTCGAAGAGACGGGGCTCGAACCCGGCCAGGGACCACGCGACACCGGTCTGTTGCCCGTGCGCGCGCGCGACATCGTGACGCTGGAAGTCGACTTCGGCCGCGGCCGCGAACTGGGCGATCGCGTCGACTGGCTGTCGCCGATCTTCCTACCGCCATCAGGGCGCCGGCCGTGAACGTCGCGGTCGCCGCCGCAGTCGCGCTGGCCTGCCTCGGCCTGTGGTTCGTGCGCGGAGCACCGCCGGCTGCCCGCCTCGCCGCCTGGGCCATCGTGCTCGGGTTTGCCATCGCGGCGCTCGATCCTCGCGCGGTTGCGTTCGGCGAGTGCGACGCGCGCGCGAGTAGCATGGCACTCGATGGCGCGAGCGCGACCTCGGTGCGCACGTCGGCATTGGCGGCGGCAGCCGCGGCCGGGCCGCGCGTGCAGGATCTCACTCTGTCGTGGTCGGGTTCGCTCGACGATGTGCTAGGCGGTTTGCGCGACGTTGCGCCCGGCAGTGTTCCTGGCAGTGCGCTCGGCAGTGTTCCC
>JBDSBS010000342.1:0-5226 GCA_039921435.1 Planctomycetota bacterium
CGCTGGTGGAGAAGCTCACGCGCAAGGTGAAGCCGCTGCGGCGACGGACGCGGGAGAAGGTGGAGGTTTGGGAGTTGGCGGTGGTTTGACGGCGGGGGCGATCAGGGGTGGTGCGAACCGGCTGAATGGCGACCTGGCCAACGGCCAGGACACCGGCTACGGAACCGCGGGCTGGAAGCTCATCTCGGGCAAGATCCTCGCCGACACGATGCCACAGACCGGCGCTGCGGCGGCGGCCCGTTCTTCCCGCGGCTCGGCATGACGCGGCCGATTCTCGGCCAGACCACGACGATCGCCGGCCTCGACGGCCCGCTCGGCGCCAACGGCATCCTGGCCTTCAGCCTGCGCCCGACCTACCCGACTTACCTCGGCGCCAGCAGTTGCACAGCGTTCTTCGACCTCGGCAACGCCGTTGCGCTTTTCGCGACGCCGTTGCCGCAGTGGACGCTGCCGTTGCCTCTGCCATTCGTGCCGCAGATCGCGGGCTGGGAAGTGGCTCTGCAGTGCTACTACTCGCCGACCAGCGGGCCGCTCGGCTACGACCTCAGCAATGGTGTGTGGGCGCGCATTGGATATCAGGGAACACTGGGGCGCGGCCAGGTGCAGGCGCTGCGCGCGCGGGGGTCAATCGCATCGCCATATCTTGTTGATAGTTACGCGATTCCTACCAGGGCGTTTGGGACTGTTGCGCACAAGATCGATGCGGCGCCGACCTTGACCCTCATACCAATAGATAGTAGTGGGTGGCATCGTCAGCAGGAGTGCCACATGGCCAAGAGCACCAGCATCAGCCTCGGAGACCACTTCGACGGCTTCATCAGCAGCCAAATCGATGCGGGGCGGTACGGCAACGTGAGCGAGGTCGTCCGCGCCGGCCTACGGCTGCTCGAGGAGTACGAGCAGAAAGTCGAAGCGCTGCGCCTGGCTCTGAAGGAAGGCGCCGAGAGCGGCGACGGTGGCGCGCTCGACTTCGGCGAGATCAGGCGTGCGGCCCGAACTCGAGCGGGGCTACCGTCCGCGAATGCCTAGAGAGCTGGTCCACGACAAGGCTGCGCAAGGGGACCTCATCGGCATCTGGGTGTACTCGTTCGAAGCTTGGGGCGCAGCCCAGGCCGATCGTTACCTCGATGCGCTCGAGGTCGCCATCCGAAAGGTCGTGGACAATTCAGAAGACGGCAAACAGCGCGACGCGCTGCGCCCGGGCTATTGGTCGAAGCGTCTCGAGCACCACGTCGTCTTCTACACCCTTCACCGACGCCGACTACGCGTCCGGCGGGTGCTGCACGAAGTGATGGACCCAGGTTCGCACTTCTGAGCCTCTGAAGAAAGCCAATCACTCCGTGCGAGCGAAAGCACCGTCGAGCTCCCTTAGAGAGGCTCGAACGGAGCATGGCCACGCCAAAGGCACGGCTCAGCTGTTGCGCAAGTAGCTCGCGCCAAAGGCGCGAGCTAGATGTTCTGCAGCCGAATAGCCCCCGTCGGACAGTTGCGCTCACACGCCATGTCGCGCGTGCACTCGTAGTTGTGCAGCTTGCGAACGACATCCCCGATCGGCACCGCCGCGTAGCCCTGCGTCACGCACGTCGCCGCGCAGATGCCGCAGTTGATGCACGCATTCATGTCGACGTCGAGGTGCACATAGTCGCGTGGGCGCTGCACCATGCGGTCCTCTTCGGCGACCACCTCGGGCCGGCACAGGTACCGCGTCAGTGGATGCGTCGTCAGCACCTCGAGCGCTTCGCGTTCGCCGAGCCGCACGATCTCCTTGACGTCGGGCATGTCGAGCAGCCCGAGGTGCGAGACCTTCGGCTTGACGATGATCGTGCGATCGTCGGCGTATCGGTGCAGGTTGTGCTCGTTGAGCGCCTGCCCCATCACTTCGTAGGTCTGAAACAGAATGTGCGGCAGGCTCGCCTTGTAGGGCACCTTGACGTGCAGGTCGCGATGCGAGAGATCGACGCCGATGACGAGGTCGGCGCGCCGCGCGCGCGCGATGCGCAGCGCCAGCGTCTCCGTCATGCCGCCGTCGACGTAGTGGTCGCCATCGATGCCCATCGGCTCGAAGATCGTCGGCAGACACGCGCTCGCGTAGACCGCGTCGGCGACCGGCATCGTGTCGGAGCCCGGCAGGCCGAAGAAGCGCGAGGCGCCCGTCGTCAGCGACATCGCGTTGCAGAAGAACGGCCGCTGCAGCTCTTCGAACGAGCCGAACGGCAGCCATTTCTTGAGCAGTTCGTAGAACGTGCGCCCTTTGTAGACCGACGCGTGCCGGTAACCGCGCACGAGGAACTTGAGCAGGTTGAGCCGGAAGTAGTCCTTCAGCGAGATCTCGCCCGCGGCCACTTCGATCTGCCGGCTCTCGAGGCCCGATGCGTAGAGCCCGCCCATGACGGCCCCCATGCTGGTGCCGACGACTTCGTCGACCTGCAGGCCCAGGCGCTCGATCGCGCGCACGACGCCGATGTGGCAGAAGCCGCGCATGCCACCGCCGCCTAGTACGAGCACGGTCTTGCGCGGGCGGCCGGTGTCAGCATCGCCCGCTCGCAATGCGCGTTCCATCGCCGCGCCGGCGGCAACGAACGTGCCGTCCTGGGCCATGCCTTGGTGCGGGTGCGGAGTTCTCACGGGTTTGCGACGGACCGCTCCGGCAGAGACCGGACGAGCCACCAGTCTCTAGATCGACCACTGCCAGATGTTGCCTGAAGACCGCAACCTGACGCAGCCGACAACCTAGTACAAGACAGGAGGACGAAACGTGAGCATGAACTCGTGGCACCGATTGCAGCGGCAGCCGCTCGCCGAGCAGCGGGCGATGCAGAATCATCTGCTGCAGCGCTACGTGCGCGAGTACCTCTACCCGTTCTCGCCCTACTACCGCGAGCTGTTCGACCGCTGCGGGATTCGCCCCGAGCAAATCCGCAGCACGGACGACCTCCGGCGCGTGCCGCTGTCGAGCAAGCTGGACCTGCTGCCGACCAGCGAAGACCCGCAGCGCTTCAAGAAGTTCATCCTGCAGCCCGACCCTGCCTCGATCCGCGCCGCCTGGCCGCTGGCCCGCAAGCTGCCATTGCTGTGGCAGAAGTGGACACGCGGCAAGGAAGCGGTGCGCCAGACGGTGCGGCGCGAGTTCGCGCCGTGCTTCATGACCTTCACGACGGGCCGCTCGGCCGAACCGGTGCCGTTCTTCTACTCGCCGCACGACATCGCGAACCTCAACGAGACCGGTGCCCGACTCGTCGATGTCATGGGCCTGCAGAGCGAGTGGCGCGTCGCCAACATCTTCCCGTACGCGCCGCACCTCGCGTTCTGGCAGGTGTTCTTCGCCGGCCAAGCCACCGGCATGATGGCCCTGTCGACCGGCGGCGGCAAGGTCATGGGTAGCAGCGGCGACCTGCGCGCGATCACGCGGCTCAAGGCCGAGGCGCTGATCGGCGTGCCCGGCTACGTCTACCACCTGCTGCGGCGCGCAGCGGCGGAGCACCTCGACCTGTCGTCGGTGCGCTGCGTCGTGCTCGGCGCCGAACGTGTGCCGCCGGGCCTCAAGGAAAAGATATGCCAGCTGCTGGCGGAGACCGGTGCGCACGACGTCAGGGTCTCGGGCACCTACGGCTTCACCGAGGCGCGCATGGCGTTCGCCGAGTGCCCGACGAAGGACAACGCCTACACCGGCTACCACCTCTACCCGGATCTCGCCTACTTCGAGGTCGTCGATCCGGCGACGGGCGAAGTCGTGCCCGAGGGCCAAGACGGCGAACTCGTCTTCACGCCGCTGCAGGCGCGCGCCAGCACCGTGTTCCGCTACCGCACCGGCGACCGCGTGCGTGGCGGCCTGTTGTTCGAGCCGTGCCCCCACTGTGGCCGCACCGTGCCGCGCATCAGCAGCGACCTGACGCGCGAGTCGAGCCTCAAGGATCTGCAGCTGCTCAAGGTCAAGGGCACGCTCGTCAACCTCGAGGACTGCGCCATGCTGCTCGGCAGCATGCCCGAGGTCGAGGAGTGGCAGATCGAACTGCGCAAGAAGGACGACGACCCGCTCGAGGTCGACGAGATGACCGTGCACCTCGCCGTCAAGGAAGGCTGCGAGCCCGCGGCGGCAGCCCGGCGGGTGCAAGAACTGTTCAAGAGCCGCATCGAAGTGTCGCCTAACCACGTCGAGTTCCTCGGCCTGGAGTCCATGCTGCGCAAGATTGGCATGGAGACCGAGATGAAGGAGAAGCGGTTCGTCGACGCGAGGCCGAAGGTATGAAGAAGAACCGCCCCCGTTCTGACAAATCGGCTCGCAGAACGGCTCCTGAAGTGACTCCTGAAGTGACTCCTGGCTGGGCTCCTGACATGGCTCCTGACATGGCTCCTGACTCGTCTCCCGCAGCTCGCGATCCCGCCCGCGATCTCGCCATCGTCGCCGGCTTCCGCACCCCGTTCTGCAAGGCCAACGGCGCCCTGCAGGGCAGTGCTGCCGCCGACCTGGCCACGCACGTGTTCCGCGAGGTGCTCGACCGAACCGCGATCGCGCCGGCCTCGATCGACGAAGTGATCCTCGGTTGCGCCGGCCCCGACGCCCGCGAAGCCAACGTCGCCCGCGTCGCCGCCCTGCGCGCCGGACTGCCCGAAAGCACGCCGGCGGTCACCGTGATGCGCAATTGCGCGTCGGGCATGGAAGCCGTGCTCGTTGCCCAGCAGCGCCTGCGAGCCGGCGAGGGCGAGGTGTTCTTGATCGGCGGCACCGAGTCCATGAGCAACTTCCCGCTGCTCATGGGGCCCGATCTGGTGCGCTTCTTCCAGCGCCTGAGCAAGTCGAAGTCCGCCTGGCAGCGCATGCGCGCGCTCGCCGCCTTCCGCCCGCGTTGGCTGAAGCCGCGCATCGCGATCGTCGAAGGTCTGACGGATCCCATCACGGGCCTGATGATGGGCAACACTGCCGAGAAGGTCGCCCAGCAGTTTGGCATCGATCGTGCGGCGATGGACGCTTTTGCGCTGCAAAGCCACCAGCGCGCCGCGGCAGCCCAGCAGCAGCAGCGCTTCGCCGCCGAAGTGGTGCCGTTCGTGCCGCAGCCCCAATTCCGCACCGCGGTCACTGCCGACGACGGCGTGCGCAGCGAACAGACACTCGAGGCGCTCGCCAAGCTCAAGCCCGTGTTCGATCGCCACGAAGGTGACGTCACGGTGGGCAACAGCTGCCAGGTCACCGACGGCGCCGTCGCGCTGTTGTGCATGTCGGCGGCCAAG
>JBDSBS010000343.1:0-6138 GCA_039921435.1 Planctomycetota bacterium
CAACATCGCCGGCCAGGTCATCAACGAGACCTCGCCACACGTGAGCTCGCCGGCCATTCTCGGTGGCTACCGCTACGCCATGATCGCCTTCCAGCGAACCTTCTCGAGCGGCGACAACGACATCATCTGCGCGCTTCGCCTCAGCGGCGGCAGTTCGGTGCAAGGCTTCGATCTCAGCCTGTCCGAGGCCGGAGGCGCCTACCAGTCCTGGAACCAGATCCTGCCGGAAGTGGACTCGGACGGCACCCGCTTCGTCGTCGGCTACACCGAACAGTGGCAGGGCCTGTACGACTACGACACCCGCGTCTCGACGATCTCCTACTCGCCGACCAATCTCGTCTGGCAGATCGACGATGAACGTGTATTCCTCGGCGGCTCCGGCAACGACGAGTACTGGACCCGCATGTGTGCCGATGCCGACGGCGGTAGTGCGCCGAGCCCTCGCTACAAGATCGTCGGCGCCAACTTCGGCACCAACGACATCCAGGTGTTCGACTACGGCGGCTATCGTCCAGGCCCGTTGTTCTCGGTCAACCCGACCCATTGCGGCAACCTGTCGATCACGCCATCGGGCACGCCCGCGCTGGGCAATCCCGTGACGTTCAACGTGAGCAATGGCGCGCTCTCGGGCACCATTCTCGGCTTCCCCGGCTCCATTCCGCTCAACGCGCTGGGCTGCAACTGCGTGCAGGGAGTGGTCAACGGCCTCTACTTCGGCAACCCGCTGGTGTGGACCATCCCACAGGACCCGATCTACCTCGGCATCACACTCGCCGTGCAGGGCTGGACCATCGGAGGCACCCAGTGCCTGGGCTTCGTCGACCTCAGCGACACGATCGACTTCACGATCCGGTGAGCTCTCGTCGCCGACTGCTACGGCCGTCTCGCGGACATCGACGGTGTTGCGTGCCTCGCCGCCGGAACGCGTGATGCGGAACTGACCCGCGACGTCAACGACCTCGACTACGACGTCTCGCTGCACGTCTACTTCACCGACCGTGCAGCGCACGACGCCTACCAAACTGCGCCCGCTCACCTCGCCTTCGTCGCGGCGCACCGCAGCAACTGGCGGAAGGTGCGCGTGTTCGACTCGAACCTGAATGGGCGCTGACGGGCGCCGCATCGATCGAGCCGCGTGCCTGCATTGACCCGGTCCGGCGCCGTGGCTAGCGTGCGGGCCTGACTGGTGAGCTTCGCGCACGCCGTGTCAGAACGGCGATGACGGATTCTCCCACTGCTCACGAAGGGTCGACTGCGGGCTCTGGGGCTCGACTTTCTCAGGTGCGCAGCACTCGCGACGGATCTGTTCGCGCCATCACGGTGCTCGCACTCGGCGCGGTCGTCGTTTTCGGCGCCCTGCAACTAGCTCTGCTCCCCGACGACGCCCACATCACGTTCCGCTATGCGTCGAACGGGCACGACGGCCTCGGCTTGGTCTGGAACCCGCCACCGTTCCGACCGGTCGATGGCTACTCGAGCTTCTTGTGGGCTGCGTCGCTGTGGGCTGCGTGGAGCTGGTTTGGCGTCGAGCCGCCGCAGTCCGTGCACGCGATTTCCATCGGCTACGGGCTCGCGCTGTTCTTCGTCGTCGCACTGACGGCGTTTCGCCTCCGCGACCGTCTCGGTGATCGCCTATCGCATCCGGCCGTCTTCTGCACACTGACTGCAGTCGTTAGCAACCGCACGTTCCTACAATGGATGACCGGCGGGCTCGGCACATCGCTGTTCAACCTGGCCTTCGTGTCGTGGGTCGTGCTCGCCTTCCGCGCGCGCGAACGCCGCTCGTCGCGATGGCTCACACTGTGGACTATGGCAGCCGCTGTCGGAGCGCTGTCGCGTCCGGACGGGCTTCTGTTCGTGGCGGCAACCGTCGCCGCGGCCGGGCTGACCGTACTCCGGCGCGAACGTCGACTCGCCGCGACGCTGTTGGCATTGACGCCGCTGCTCGCTGTCTGCGCGCACCTGCTCTGGCACCTCTGGTTCTATGGCGAGTTCTTGCCCAACACCTACTACGCGAAGGTCTCGACGCCGTGGCCCGAAGCCGGCGTGCGCTACTTCCTGTGCTTCTGCTTCGAACACGGCACTTGGCTGTGGGTGCTGCTAGCAGTGCTTTGGCTCGCGGTCGAGGCCCTGCGCGAACGCACAGAGGTCGTCCGCCACTTGCTGCAGAACGTGCCCGCCGTCGCCGCGGTCACCGCGACCCTCGCCCACACTGCTTACTACACGCTGCGCGTCGGTGGCGATCCGTTCGAGTACCGCGTGCTGGCCCAACTGATTCCTTTGGGCGCACTGTCGGCGGCAGCCATGGCAGCGCGCCTGCGAGCCGGCTCCGGGCTGACGATCGTGTGCACGTTGTGCCTCGGACTCGCAGGTTCCGTCGGTTGGGTTCACCTAGCACTGACGGAACCGCGCATGTCGGTCTTCTACAAGCCACTCGCGCCCAAACTACCGAGCTGGCTGCAACCCATCTGGCACTGGCACGACCGCGCGCAAGCGTGGTTGCAGATCCAGGTGCTCTGCGGCCGGCGCCACTTGCACGAGCTGTTCCTCGAAGGCGAACGGCACCACCTGCCGCCGCGGCAGCGGACCACCGTCGATCCCGACGACCGCCCGGTCGGCGTCTTCACGGGCGTGGGCTTGGCCGGCTGGGTGTTGCCCGACTACGCCATCATCGATCGGCTCGGCCTCAACGACTGGGTCGCTGCCCGTTCGCCAGTGGACGATTCGGGCTGGGTGATTCCCAAGGCCGTGCTCGAGCCGTTGCTGGAGAGCGCCGACATCGATGGCGACACCCGCGTCTCGCGCACCGAACTGCGCACCGCTATCGGCAAGCTGGGCACCTCGCCGGAGGACACCGCGGACGCCGCTGATCTCCTGTTGCTGCTCTTTGCCTACGAGGACCAAGACTCGTTGAGCGCGCGAGAACTCGCGCAGATCGTGCCGTCGTTCGCAACAATGCGTTTCATGGCCCACGACCGCCGCGCGCCGGTCCACTACATCGAAGCGTTCGATCCCAACGTGAGCATCGAGAACCGCACCGCCATCGTGCGCCAGCGCAAGGCTCCCTTGACGCCGGATCGTGTCCGCGCCATCGAAGCCGAATGGCGCGAGCGGATCCGCGGTGGCACGACGGGACGCTGATCTTCTGACGGACGCTGATGATCGCACCGTCGCCTCGGGCTCGCGCCACCGCCATTCGCGGCCGTGCGCTCGACGTTGCGCGCCGCCCACACCGGCCGTCGACCGCGGATGAGCCTGAGAAGCACCACCACGATCGCGACGACCAGCAGGATGTGAATGAGCCCACCGATCGTGTAGCTACTGACGATGCCCACGATCCGCAGAAGCAATAGAACGACGACGAGGGTCTCCAGCATTGGCCGAGGGTAGCGCATGCGCGGCGAAAGCCGAGCCGGAACGTCGGCCCGCGACACGCGGGGACCACATCACGAATCAGTTGCGGAAGGCTTGGGATCCTGCGGCGAGTGGACCCTCGGTGCGATGCGCTGTTCTCGGTTGGCTGGCCAGCCCTCCCGTTGCCGGTCACGCACGCCATCGTCGCTGTCGGTTTGGTCGTGCTGCAACTGCACCGTGGTTTCGTATGGCATGTCGATGCCCGCCGCGTCCAACGCAAGCTTGACCTCGCGAATCACGGCCGCGCGCACCGCCACGACATCGCCGCGCTTGTTGTCGGTCCACCACCTGGCCCGAATCGTCACCCAGCTCGCCGCCAAATCCCACGGCAACGCTTCGGGTGCGGGGTCCTTGGCGATGCCCTCGATGCGGTCGAGGACCTGTTTGATCATCTGCACTCCTTCATCGATGTCGTCGCCGTAGCCAATCCCAATGTCGTATTGACTGCGTCGCTGTTCGTAGGCGGTCTTCACGAGCACGGAGGTGGAGTAGATGTCGGCATTCGGAATGACGACGCGCTGCCCGTCATAGGTGCGCAACATCGTCGCTCGTGTTTCGATCCGTTCGACCGTGCCCTCGAAATCGTTGACGACGATTTGGTCGCCGACTTCGAACGGTTGGCGGATCAAGATCAACAGCCCTGCGAGCCAGTTCTGCAAGATGTCCTTGAAGGCGAAGCCGATTGCTACCGAACCCACTCCGAGCCCGGATAGCAAGTCACCTGGCTTCAAACTCGGCATGACGATCGTTGCAGCGAGCAGAAATCCGGTGAGCAGGATCGCCCATTTGATGAAGCCGCCGAGAACCTCACCAAGGTTGGTCCGGCCGCGTTTGGTCGCACGGCGAAGTACGCCACGACTCACCAATGTGGCGACAGCAAACGCCAAGGCGAGAACGACCGCGGCGACTACGATGTTGGGCAGCAATCCAACCGCGCCGTCCAACCACGAATCCAGACGTTCCATGACCAGTCGCGGATCGAGGTCGATTCTCCCAGCTTGGTCTTTGACCGCAGAGGATGGTTCTTGTGGCAGTAGGAGCATGAAGAAAGCTTACGTCGCACGAAGGGAAGGCAACGCTGTCATTCGAACCCGGATCCAACGATGCTTCTTTCCCGCAAGTCGCCCATTTCGATTCAGCAATGGGCTTCTGCGCCCGTCCGCCGTCATCAGAGCAATCAGTTCGCCTCGGCCGCAGGAGTCCGTTTCGCCGCCGCCGAAACCAACTGGGTCGCGACGTGCTCACGCGCTTTCTCTATGGCCGAGCGATCGTGCGCCGACGGCACACTGCGCGCCGTGGCTTCGCTGATCCAATCGGCCTGCTCCGCGATTGCCCGACGCCGCCTCTCCGTGGTGGTCAGCCCGGCGAGAACCCCCAACACGGCCAGCATGCGCATCAGCACCACGACGTTGCCCTCGGCGCTGCGACGGATCTCGTCGAACGACTCTGCCAACAGACTCGGAAACGCCTGGCCTCGCGTGATCAGCCGCAGGTCCGCGGCATCGAGTCCGCGATATGGCACCTCGATGCGGCGCGTCGCGAGCCGAGCCAGAATGGCCTCGAGGTAGTCGATGCAGTAGATCGCAGTCGTGGTGTCGTTGACGCCTGGGGACAGCGCCTTGAGAGCGATGTCGACGATCTGTCGGATGCCGAACCCAGCATCCTGCGCAATCGTACGGTAACGCCCGAGTGTGTAGGCAGCATTGAGCGTCGCGCTCCCCTTCGCATCGATCTGCCCTCCAGCGACCGAAGCCAGAGGCGTGTCCTCGACGACGAACTCGCCGATGCCCTTCTCCATGCGAATGATCACGTCGCGCGCTTGGGCCAACTGCAGCAGGGCACGGGCGTCGACACCTTGGATGTAGCCGGTGTTGTCGGCCAAGACAGCGCTCCACACGACGTCCGGCGAGTCCGCCTCGTCTTCGCTTTCGATGCTGTCGACGGTGACAGTCCCCACAGAGTCTGGAAACAACCGATCGACGGCTTCTAGAGTCTCGTTGCTCGCCGATCGGATGATGCTCGTCGCCTGGATCGAGGAGGCGATGTAGTGAATGAAGAAGATGAGAAAGCCGATGGCGACGAAGGCGAGCAGCAACGCGCCGAGCACGGCGAAACCGGGGACGAAGCGCCCTTCGCTCTCACTCCGGATCGAGCGCAGTACCACCAGGCAATAGGCGAACACACCGACGAACACGCCGAGCACCGCTTGGTTGGCACGGTCGCGCATGAAATTGCGCAGGATGCGCGATGTGTATTGGCTGGATGCCAGGGTCATCGCGACGACAGTGATCGAAAACGTGACCCCCGCCACGGTGATCATCGAACTGGCAATCGCCGCGAGCAGACCGCGACATGCATCGGCCCCACCCCCGAACAGCATCGGCCAACGATCGGCGAGCGAACTCCAGTCGCGCATCGACTCGAGGTCCACGAGCAAGATGGCCAGCCCCACGCTTGCGGCGACGATCAAAGCGGGGACGAACCACAAACTCGATCGCAGACTCTCCCAGAGCGTTCCTAGTCGGTTCATGCCTCGCCGTTGTCGATCGTACCATACCGACAACGGTCCTCGCAGCACGCGGGCGTTTGTGGTTCCCCGAACGTCCCACTGCGTGCGTTTCGTGGTCGAACCACACGCCTGCCTCGCTACAACGGCGCCATGGCAAAGCGGCTCTTCCTCATCGACGGCACAGCACTCGCCTACCGCAGCTTCTTCGCCTTCCA
>JBDSBS010000344.1:0-3539 GCA_039921435.1 Planctomycetota bacterium
CGCTGGCTCGACGCCCTCACCTGGTCGGATCCCATCGCCTGGTCGGGTCACTGGGCGCACCACCTTGCTAGGCGCTCTCGCGATTGCGTTCTTCGACTTCCTGGTGACGCACGCAGTAGCGCGCCCACGGCAGGTACTCCAGGCGGGCCTTGGGAATCTCCGCATCTACGACCTTGCCCTTTGGCTTCTTGATCTCCTTGCCCTTCTTCGGTGCTGCGGGCTCCGACTCCTCGATGCAGAGTGGGCAGACGCCAAAGTCCCAGTCGCCATTGCCCTCGATGCGATCGAGCGCCTCCTCGATGAGCTTGATGGTCTCCTCCTCGTTCTCGATGAGGCCCAACATGAATCCCTGGTCGTAGTTGTCGGTGCCCTGGTCGGCGAGGTGATCGACCGACGCATCTTGGTCCGAAGCCCGCAGGGCCTCGTCGCGCATCGACCCCACGTCGCCCTTGAGGGACGCCAATTGCTTCTCCAGAATCGACTTGTACTTCGCTAGTTCGGTCTTCGTCGGCTTCGACATGATCGGCTTCGACAAGATGTCTTCGGCCGTGGCTGCTTGCCACGGGTCCTGGTTGCGTTGTGGCGGTGGCGAGCTGTTCGGTCACCGCTGGCCGGTGAAGCCGGCCAAATCCCCGAGGCGTGGAGCACGTGCCCTTACCGCGAGGGGCGAGGACGATACGTAGGGTCTGCGAGGGCGTCAAGGTGAGTCGGTGCGATCGCAAGCGGAGGCGACGAATCGCCGCAACGCCGCGGAATCCACGCCTTTCGCTACACCGACTCGCGGGCCAGCCTTCGCCCGCAGTAGGCTCTCCGCGTGGCCACGCCCCTCGGTGCCGATTGCCAGCGCGCGCTGGCGGACTTCCTGGTCTACCTCGGCGTCGAACTGCAAGTCTCCCCGCACACGGTCGCTGCCTACCGCAGCGACCTCGCGGCGTTGCTCGCCGGTCGCACGAGCCTGCCCGACCGCACCGCCATCGATCGACACCTCAGCGGGCTGCTGGCCGGGCACGCGGCCGCTTCCGTCGCACGCGCCGCCGCCGCGATCCGCGGCTTCTACCGGTTCTTGCACGCCGAAGGGCTCGCCGCTGTGGACACCGCCGAAGGCCTGCTCGGACCCAAGCTCGAGCAGAAGCTGCCGAAGGCCCTCAGCAAGAAGGCCGTCGCGAGACTGCTCGACCACGAACCCGACGGCGCCCTCGCGGTGCGCGACCTGGCGATGCTGCACGTGCTCTACGCCACGGGCTGTCGCGTCACCGAGGTCGTGACGCTGCGCACGACGAGCATCATCGCCGAGCACCGGCTGCTGCGCGCTTTCGGCAAGGGCAACAAGGAACGGCTCGTGCCGATCGCCGACGTGGCTCTCGCCTGGGTGGCTCGCTACCAGAGCGAAGTGCGACCGGAGCTGCGCGCCCGCGCCAAGCGCGACCCGGGCGACATCCTGTTCTTGTCGCGCACGGGGCGGCCGCTCGATCGCGTGCGAGTGTTCCAGGTCGTGCGCGAGGCCTGCTCGCGGGCGGGGCTGCTCGTGGCTTGTTCGCCACACGCGCTGCGGCATTCGTTCGCCACGCACCTCGTCGCCGGTGGCGCCGACTTGCGCTCGGTGCAAGAGATGCTCGGCCACAGTTCGCTGCAGACGACTCAGGTCTACACGCACGTCGACCACGAACGGCTGCGCGCCGTGCACCAGAAGCTACACCCGCGCGGCTGATGTTTGGCACAGCGGCGGCCAACCAGCCCGGGCCCGGTGTTCAGCGACCTTCGACCTGGCGGAACACACTGATCGTCTCGTCGCCCAGCGGACGCTGGCAGGGCAGCACGCGCTCGCACACGAAGGACTGCCGCAACCGCACGCGCGCGGGCGAGGCTTCGAGTGCTGTCAGTTCGTCCTGCCGCAGCACGAGCACAGTCGGCAAGAGGTCGCCGTTCTCGACCAGCACGTCGAGCGCCACATCGGGGTGCGACAGATCGAGGTGGTGCACCTCGATGCCGGGATGCGGATCGCGCACCGACTCGCGCCATTGGTTTGGTCGCAGGTAGCACATGAGGCTGTCGGCACCGACGCCAGCACCGACGCGTAGCCCCGGCCGCATGCCGACCAGACCCAGAGCACTCTGCGCCGCTTTGCGCCACGGCGCGCGTTGTCCCTGATAGATCGTCGCCTGCAAGAACGTATCGATCGCGAGCGTCGACCCGAGACCGAACACAGCGAAGCACGCCACCAACCGCACCCCCCGCACCGCCCCGGTCAGCGAACCTTGGACTGCTTGAAACCAGTGTTGTCCGGCGACGGCCGCCAACAATATCCAGGCCGGCAGCGCCACGAGCAGGCAGTCGACCGGCACCGGGCCCACGCCGAGCCTGGCCACGAGCACCACCATGATCGGCACAACGGCCGCCACGCCGATGGCGCGGGGCGCGAGCATCGCCCCGAACGCGGCGAGCACGACAGTCGGCAGACCCAGCGCGGTGAGCCACGACGTCTCGTCGGCAACCGTCGACACGAAACGAGCCAGAAACCACACGACCAAAGCCGCGGCAACCGTCGCAGCAGCGAGAGCCACGTACCGATCGCGCCGCGACAGATTCGGCCAACGCGCGACGATCCACACGACGCCGAGTCCCAGCCCGACCGACCAGCCCGACGGGTGGCAAGCGCCCGCCATCACCACGAGACACGCACAGCTCACCCACCACGCAGTAGTCTTCGAAACGCGCACGCGAACGGCGGCCGCTGCCGCGAGCACGCCGAACCACACCGCGACCACCGCTGGTGCCGCAGTCTGGCTCGCCTCGATGTGCCAGGGATGCAGCGCCAGCAGCCCGCTCGCGATGAGCGCCGCCGCCGACCCGACCAAGCGGCGGCCGACGAGCGCCAGCAACGGCACGGTCAGCATGCCAAAGAACACATACGGCACGCGCCACCAACCCTCGCCCGGCGACGGCAACAGCCCGATGTCGAACAACCAACGCTGGCCGAGGAAGGCGAGCGGGTAGAGGCCTTGTTCGCTCGCGAAGAGGCCGCGGACCGAGGTCAGCGGCTGGGTCACGGCACGCCACGTCGCCGCTTCGGTGGCCGACAGCGACCACCACTCGATGCGGAAAAGGCGAAGGGCTGTGCCGACGATCGTGATCGCAAACAGGATCGCGAGGTCGCGCCGCGGCCAGTAGAAGGCAACTCCCGCTTTGGTGTTCGCGCGCGCGGTGGCGGCGAGGGCTGTGGTCAGCGGTCGTTCGATGGAATCGGGCATCGCCGTGAAGGCCCGCACCATAGAGGCGCGGATCCGCTGGCGACACTTCGTGGTGCGGATCATCGCCGCTCCGGCGCACGGCCTTGGCAGAGCTCGACCACGCATAACCGCTGTGAGCACGGGATGCGCTCGGCGTGCGACGGGACAGCAACTACCACCGCTGTGCCGGCAGAAGATGGAGGTGCACCCAGCCGAATGTGCCCGCGACCGCCAGCGTGCGGCCATCCGCAGCCAGGGCGAGAGACCGAGCGACCATGGCGCACCGGGGTCGCGCTGATCGCTCGACCCGCG
>JBDSBS010000345.1:0-4496 GCA_039921435.1 Planctomycetota bacterium
GCTCTTCACCCCACGCGCGTCGTATTCGACGCGTTCGATGCGGATGCCGGGTTGGTCCTCGTGCAGGATCTCGCCGTTATCGAAGACGCCATGCATCAACTTGCCCGGCGCGCCAGTGAGGAACGAGTGCTCGAACAGCAGAGTGACGCGCTCCGACTGCACGAGCGGACGGATCTGGCCCGGCACATAGGCTCGCGCCCCGCGCAGCCGCAGCTCCCGCCCGAAGTTCCACGACGCAGAGTCCACTTCTGCCTCAGCGCCCCATTCGCCGGCAAGAAGCCGCCCGGCGACCACGCGCAGGATGCTGGGCACGACGACGAGGGCCGTCAGCGCTGCCAGTCCGATCACGACGGCACTGCAGATCAGTAAACGACGCAAGGACCCTCGGCGAGGCCCAGATGTGGGAGGCCCAGATGTGGGAGGCCCAGACGGGTGAACCGTCATCGTGCCCCGCCCTTCTCAGCTGGGGTCGACTGGGCTGCTGGGGTCGACTGGGGACCAGAGAAGAACGACACAACGAGTTCTACCCCGGACACCGTGTATGCGCAGCGAACCAACTGCTCGGCGATGGCGTGATCCCCGACGCGGCCGCGCAGTGTCACGATGCCACGCTCCGCCTCGATCTGGATGTTCTGGTAGCCGTCAATCCCGGCCTCGTGGAACGCGCGACTGATACCCGCTATCAGCTCGGCATCGACGACGGCCGGGGAGGAGGGTGCAGGGATGCCCGGAAAGAAGCAGCTGGCCATGCCAACGGCACCGAACAGCAACGTCGCAGCCAGGCCGTGGCGGCCGGGGGGTCGAGCCATTGACGTGAATGGGATGACGCTCAACCGCCGACGCGCATGAGGTTGTGCAGGAGGGACGCGAGGTCGTCGGCATGCTCTTCTTCGCTTGCGAGGATTGCCTCGAGCATGCGCCGCGTCGTGGGATCGTCATTGCCAAGATAGCGGATCATCGCCCCGTAGCTGTCGATCGCGATGCGTTCGGCGATCAGGTCCTCATGGATCATGTCCCCCAAGTCCTTCCCTTCCGCGTACTCGGCGTGGCTGCGGATCGCGAGGCCCTCGGGTGAGAAGTTCGGTGCGCCTCCCAACTGCACGATGCGCGCGGCGATCCGGTCCGCATGACCCTGCTCCTCGATGGAATGCTCGAGAAACTCTGCCGCGACCCTCTTGGCGTTGATGCCCTGCGCCATGAAGTGATGCCTTCGGTAGCGCAACACGCACACGAGCTCGGTGGCCAAAGCCGCGTCGAGCAGCTGGATGACGGTGGCGCGGTCAGCCGCGTAGCCTTGGGTCACCGCGCCGTTTTCCATGTGCATGCGCGCGCGTTCGGGTAGTGCCTTTGTGTCGGGGAGCAATGGCGTGGGTGGCATGCCTGGCGTGTTTAGATGGTTGGTGGGTGGCGGCGGTTCTGTTGCCGCGACGGAAGCTGCCGGCTGGTACGCATCGGCGCTGAATGCCACGTGAAACGTCTAAACGCTTTCACAGCAACTGGCAACCGGCAGGCTTCGCTGGAGGCGCTGTACCCGTGGGTGGAAACGAAATCCGTGCGGACTACGCGACAGAAGCGGCAGCGCTTGCCGCTGCCTAACTTAGGCGCTGGGGCTCTCTGGCCCGCGTGCAAGCAGGACAATGGGTGGTGAGCCGCATCTCACAGCAGCCAGTAGATCAGCGCGAAGACGACCACGAACCCGATTAGACTGCCGGTCAGCATCTTTGCGCCGATGCCGGCAACGACTGTTTTGCCAAGACTCATGCATCGTGCAATGCAAGTAACGGGCCGCGGTCGGCGCGGCTGGACCTCCCATCGCTGCCGGGGAAGCTGCGCGTTCTTCACGAACGAGACGGTGCGTTGCGGTCTCGGGGTCTGATCTTCAGGCACCCCGTCGAGCACAGCAAGAGTCAGTCAGAGTGACTTGAGATACTCGATCAGGCTGCCGACTTCGTCTGGTTGCACTCCAAGATTGAAAACCGCGTCGTAGTGACGCACGACATCCTCGAGGGTCGCCGCACTGCCGTCCCAAATTGGGTGCGTGCTGCCGACGGCCATGCAATGGCCTAGTGCGATAGAATCCTGTGGCGCTGCGTCAAGCCAGCTGCGAGGCTTGGGGGTGCGGGCGGGTTCCGGGCGACTGAACTACTGCGCATGACAGGAACGCGGGTCCACGCGACGGCTGGCATACGCACGGACTCAGCCGGCGCACCCCAGCGAATGCCCGCAGGTTGCGACTCTGCTGGGCGGAGCTGTTCCCTAGAGCCCGCGAGCTGCTGATCACCGCGGATGGCGGCGGCAGAAATGGACACCGCTCGCACCCTTGGAATGTCGAACTCCAAGAAACCGCAGACGCTCTCCGGCGGATTGTCGTTGTGTGCCATTTTTCGTCAGGACGAGGAGTCAGGAACAGGAAACAAGAAATGGAACAAGATCGAGCCTGGCGCGAAGTGGAGAGCGCTTCACTGGTCGCGCGGCCGTTTCTACAATCGAGGAGGCGTGCAATCCGCGTAGAGCGGGCACCTCGCAAGCGCACTCGTGCGGCACGGCCATTGCTTTGGTACTCACGTTCCGGCCCAAGACCGGCTCGCGTGGGCCATATCGGCTCTGCGCTCATTTCACAGGACGCAAGTATCCATGAACAACGACATCATCAAGGGCAAGTGGCAGCAGCTGAAGGGCAAGGTCAAGGCGAGGTGGGGCAAGCTCACCGACGATGACATGACTCGCATCGAAGGAAATGCCCAGCAGGCCGCGGGGCGCATCCAAGAGCGTTACGGCATCGCCAGCGACGTGGCCCAGCGCGAATGGGACAAGTTCTGCAAAGAGTGCGAGGTCGCCGAGAAGCCAGCCGAGTAGGCGCCGAGACTTCACCTTTGGCTGGTGTGCCCGTCTTCGATCCTCGCCGATCGGGGCACGATGCAGCGTCGCTGTGTGTTGCAAGAAGGCCCCCCTCGGCGTCGCGTGGGTCGGCGACGGGCGCGGGGCTGCGACGCTCAACCGCCAACGCGCATGAGGTTCTGCAGAAGGGACGCGAGGTCGTCGGCATGCTCTTCTTCGCTTGCGAGGATTGCCTCGAGCATGCGCCGCGTCGTGGGATCGTCATTGCCGAGATAGCGGATCATGGCTCCGTAGCTCTCGATCGCGATGCGTTCGGCGATCAGGTCCTCATGAATCATCTCCTCCAAGTCCTTCCCCTCCACGTACTCGGCGTGGCTGCGGATCGCGAGGCCCTCGGGTGAGAAGTTCGGTGCGCCTCCCAACTGCACGATGCGCGCGGCGATCTGGTCCGCATGACCCTGCTCCTCGATGGAATGCTCGAGAAACTCTGCCGCGACACTCTTGGCGTTGATGCCCTGCGCCATGAAGTGATGCCTTCGGTAGCGCAACACGCACACAAGCTCGGTGGCCAAAGCCGCGTCGAGCAGCTCGATGACGATCGCGCGGTCGGCCGCATAGCCTTGGGTCACCGCGCCGTTTTCCATGTGCGTGCGCGCGCGTTCGCGTAGGGCCTTGATGTCGGAGAGCAATGGCGTGGGTGCGGTGGGTTTCTTGGGTGGCATGGCTGGCGTCATGAGATGGATGGTAGGCGGCGGTTCGCTGCTGCGATGGGAGCTGCCGACAGGTGGCGGTTTCCGAGGGTGGGAGGTTCGTGGTCACGCTGGCCATGCCTCGCTCACGTCCTTGGCCCCCCTCCGAAACCGGGACCAGAACGTCGGCCGCTCAGGCGCGCTCGCGGGTGCGCTCGACCGAACGGCGCAGGTTGCGAGCCAAGCCATCGAACTGGTCGAGCAAGGCGGCGCGAGCCGTCGGCGAGGCGCCGTTGAACGTCGAGGTGTCGAAGTCGGCCACGGTGCGCAGAGCCTGGTTGACCCCAGTGAGATCGGTGCCCGCGGCCCCGCCCGCTGAGAGGCTGCCCAGCGTGGACCGGGTATCGCTCGCACGCGCCTTGAACGCCTCGATGGTGTCAATCACGGACGCTCCGACATCCGGGGACAGGGAGGCGCGCCACGTGGATATCTCACTCGCAAGGCGGTCCGCATTCGAGATCGAAGCCTTCATCTGATTGCGATCGGCATCGACCGACGAGCAAGAACTCAACAACAAGATGACCGGAAGTGAGAGCGAGGTGAGCAGGGTACGCACGGGAAAGGTCCTTCGGTTGGTCGGCGCGGGGGCACAGGAGCGTCGACCGGATACGTCCGACCAACGAGCCTGCAGTGAAGCCTGCGCCATCCAATAACCGTGCCCGTCGACCCGCATGCCTAGGCGACGACCTGCTCCGGCCTCAGGGAGCGAATGCGATCGGGCCGCGCCACGCTGGAGTTGTAGTTTGTAGTTTGTGCCGCGCCCGCCCGGCTGCGAGCAGGCGATGCAGCTCGATTCGCGTTCGTCCACCTCTGGCCGGTTGCGGCGCGGCACACCCATGAGTCGGCCAATATCCTTCGGGCAGTGGGGCTGGCACGGTGTGCGCGGCATGAGAGTTGAGGGCCTGATCC
>JBDSBS010000346.1:0-6650 GCA_039921435.1 Planctomycetota bacterium
CGCGGCCAACAAGCGGCTGCCGCGGCCCAGCTCGCCAAGACGCATCTCGACCACTACCAGCATTTGGCCAACGTCGTCGCGTTGCGCGATCTGCGCGCCGCGGCCGAGTCGACGTGGCCGCCGCCCGACGAACGTGAGGCCGTGTATGCGCAGTGGCTCGCGACCGCGCACACACTGCAGCTGGCGCGGCGAAGATGCCGAGAGCGGGCTGTGGGAGTTCCTGCACCTGCAGAGTGGCGTGCGGCCGAGCCGCGATGCACAGGGTCGGCTAGACCCTGCCTTTGGCATCGTGCTCGTGCTGCTGCCGGGCGGCACGGCGACGATCGGTGCCCAGCGGCACGATGCGACGCAGCCATACTACGACCCTTTGGCGAGCGATCGCTACGCGCTGCAGACCGTGCCGCTGCGGCCGTTCTTTCTGGCCAAGTACGAACTGACCCGCGCGCAATGGCAGCGCGCCATGGGCGACCAGCCGTGGTTCTTCAAGACGTCGAACATGACGGGGATCCATCCCGCGGAGAACCTCAGTTGGGTCATGGCCGATGCGGCCATGCGGCGGCTCGATCTGGTGCTGCCGACCGATGCGCAATGGGAGTATGCGTGCCGGGCAGGGACGACGACGCGGTGGTCCTGCGGCGAGGATCCGGCCGAGCTTGGTGCGTATGGCAACCTCGCGGGTCAGGAGACCAAGGGCGTGGACATGGGGCCGGCCCGGTTTTCACCGGAGCACCACGATGCGCACGTGCTGCCAGCACCGGTCGGCTCACTGCGCAGCAATGCGTTTGGTCTGCATGACATGCTCGGCAATGTCGGCGAGGTCTGTGCCGACAGCGTCATCGATCATTCGCAGCCGTTGCGACCTGGGGACGGGTTCCGTGCTGGCGGCGACAGCAAACGAGCCAGGTCGATCCGGGGCGGCGCCTTCACGGAACCGACGGCGATGGCGCGTTCGGCGGCGTGGACCGATGTTGTCCCGAGAGTCGGGTGGTTCAGCTCGGCGTGCGGCCGGCGCGACTGCTCGTTGACTAGCGTCGGGCGGTGGTGGCAAGGGTGGGCCGCTACTTACCGTCGCTTGCTCGCAGCGGGATGTGCAGACGAAGCACCGGTTCGGGGCCTGCCGGCGACGCGACGAGCACTGCGAGCTCGCCGACCAGGGTGTTGCCGCGCTCGCGAACGCGATGCGCGGGCGGGGCGGGGCGCGGCGCGGCACCCGCAGCGACCCGTTCGTGAAGGGTCCGAGGTGCGCAGATGTGGATGGGTTTTCGCTGCATGCCGCGGCGCGCGTGGCGGGTCGCGACCGCGAGCGATTGGAGTATATCTGTGCAGGTACGCCGGAGCCGACACACCCATCGGTGGTAGTGCCCATGCAGGCGAAGGCGATGCTTCTCCTCGCAGAACGGGCATTCCCGGGCTCTCTCGTCGACGAGAGCGTCCGGCGCCGCCAGGTAGGCATTGAGCGCCGGCGGGGTAGGGTTCTTCGTCGGGCACGGGATCGTGGCGCAACATTGGTCGAACGCCGGGGATCCAGGCGCGCCGGATTGCGACGTCATGCAGTGGGCGCGGGACAACGAGGTGCATCGTGCTGATCCACGATTTGGACTTCGGTAACGCATCGGCCGTCGTCTCCGCGATCTTCCGGAACACCCGGCGCTCCACATCATTTCAGGCTATGATCGCCACGTAGGATCATGGCTGCAGGCACAGGCAATCGTAGTAGAGTTGTGGAAGCCGCGATGGCCATCTTGCAGGCCACTGCAGACCGGCAGCTCGGGATCACCGTCATGAACAAGGCCCTGTTCTACGCTGACCTCTGCGGGCTCAGGGACACGGGCCATTTGATCACGCAGTCCGGCTACATCGCCTTGCCGCAAGGCCCGGTCGTGAACCATTACGAACGCGCCCTAGTTCGAGATCTTGACAGACTCGGACTGGCCGAGCAGACGACCGACGGCTGGGAGAAGCCCCTCGTCGTGAGGTGTGAACTGGACCGCTACGAGGCGCTCTCGAAGGAGGAGGTCGGAATCGCCCAACTGGTCGCGCGGAAGATCCATCGCAAGACGGCGGCCTGGGTCTCCGACTACTCGCACGAGAACGACGGGTGGATCAGAGCTTTCCGGCAGGGCACCGGATCGGGCATCGACATGATCATCGCACTTCAGCAGATCATGGAGAACGACCCGTGGCTGGATACCGCCGAGGATGAAGCGGTCCAAAGTGCTTTGACCGCGGCAACGGATGAGCCAGGCGTCCCCTTCTGATCGTGGTAGGTCCTGCCGAGGTCACGTGGGTCGTCTGCAAGGGAGCCCAAACGGTGGCCGGGTTCCTCGAACAGAGCCTCGGTGAGCACGGCTACGAGAACCTGAAGTCATCGCTGAAGGCGTTCTTGTGCGACTACTTCACCAGCCCTGATGCGTGCGTCGCGAAGCTGGGCAAAAGCATCAGCCCGATCAGGTGTGGCGTGCGACACGCGAAGGGGCTGAAGGTCCGGTTCGGCTATCCAGGCTGCGGCAAGAGCGGCGGTCTCAGGCTTGCCGTGCTGGCGTTCTGCGAGCAGAAACAAGTCAAGATCGCTGGGGCGTGGCTCCGGAAAGAAGATCCGGACGCTGGTGACTTGACGGACGCATTTCGGCAACACGATCAGTGAGTCGAGTGCCGGGGGGCGCGACAATGGCCGCGGCGACGCTTGCTCGAGAGTGCGACGACTTCTTCGCTGCGGCAGCCTCCGCACAAGAGCCGGCAGGAACCCGGCAAACTAGCGACCGACGAATCGGGGCACTCACGCAGCCTTGCCGCCTCCGACCGGCCCGCGTCAGCTCTTGCCGACCAACTTGCGCCAGAGCATCTTGAGCGGATCGTAGAAGCGATCGACGACGCGCTCCTTCAACGGAATGATCGCGTTGTCGGTGATCGTGATGTGCTCGGGGCACACCACCGTGCAGCACTTCGTGATGTTGCAGAAGCCGATGCCCTGCGCTTCCTTGAGTTCGGGCAACCGGTCTTCGGTGTCGAGCGGGTGCATCTCGAGTGCAGCCACGTGCACGAAGAAGCGCGGGCCGATGAACTGGTCGTGCTTGTCGTGTTCGCGCAGCACGTGGCAGACGTCCTGGCACAGGAAGCACTCGATGCACTTCCGGAACTCCTGCACGCGGTCGATGTCCTCTTGCTGCATCAACCACGTGCCGTCCTTGTGGTCGGGCGGGCGCGGCTTGAACTTCTTGATCTTCTTCTTCACCTCGAAGTTCCACGACACGTCGCAGACGAGGTCCTTGATCAGCGGGAAGGCCTTGAGCGGCTGCAGCGTCACGGGCACGTCGAGTGGAATGTCCTCGCAGCGCGTCATGCACATGAGGCGTGGCTTGCCGTTGATCTCAGCCGAGCACGAGCCGCACTTGCCGGCCTTGCAGTTCCATCGCACGGCGAGATCGGGCGCCGACTCGGCCTGGATCTGGTGCACGGCGTCGAGCACGACCATGCCTTCGCCGATCTGCGTGGTGTAGTCGGTGTACGAGCCGCCGCTCGCATCGCCGCGCCAGACGCTGAAGGTGGCAGCTTTCACTTCGTGTTCTCGTCCATGACTTGTTGCAGCTCCGCCGGCCACTGCGGCACCGGAACGTGCTCGAGGTGCATCGCGCCGTCCTTGCCCTTCTTGACCATCGTCGTCAGCTTGCCGAACTTCTTGTCCTTGTCGGGGAAGTCCTCGCGGAAGTGCCCGCCGCGGCTCTCGGGGCGCGAGCCGGCCGAACGGGCGATGGCTTCCGACACCGTCAGCAGGCAGTGCAGGTCGAGGGCCGAGTGCCAGCCCGGGTTGTATTCGCGGTTGCCGGGAGCAGCGACCTTGGCGGCGCGCGCGCGGTAGCCTTTGATCTTCTCGACCATCTGGTCCATCTCGGCCTGGTTGCGCACGATGCCGACCATCGCCTGCATCTCCTTCTGCAGGGCGTGCTGGATCGCATACGGGTTCTCGCCGCCGCTGGGCGCACGTTCCATCGGTGCCAGCATCTGCTTGATGGCGGCGTTCACTTCGCTCTCGGCAACCTTGCCGGCGCCGTGTTCTTTGGCCCAGCGCGCAGCGTATTCGCCGGCGCGCTTGCCGAACACCAACAGGTCACTGAGCGAATTGCCACCGAGGCGATTGGCGCCGTGCAGGCCGGCCGCGCACTCACCGGCCGCAAAGACGCCGGGCACCGTCGACATCTGGCTGTCGGGATCGACGCGAATGCCGCCCATGACGTAGTGCGTCGTCGGGCCGACTTCCATCGGCTCGGCGGTGATGTCGATGCCGGCCAGTTCTTTGAACTGGTGGTACATGCTCGGCAGCTTCTTCTTGATGACCTCGGCCGCGTTGGGCAGCTTCTCCTTGATCCAGGAGATGTCGAGGAACACGCCGCCGTGCGGGCTGCCGCGGCCGGCCTTGACCTCGCGCATGATGCAGCGCGCGACGTGGTCGCGCGTCAGCAGCTCGGGCGGGCGGCGCGCTTCCTTGTCGCCTTGCGTGTAGCGCCAACCTTCCTCGGGATCGCTGGCCGTCTGCGGGCGGTAGTTCTCCGGGATGTCGTCGAACATGAAGCGCTTGCCGTCCTTGTTGCGCAGCACGCCACCTTCGCCGCGCACGCCCTCGGTGACGAGGATGCCGCGCACGCTGGGCGGCCAGACCATGCCGGTCGGATGGAACTGCACGTACTCCATGTCGATGAGCTCGGCGCCCGCGTCGTAGGCGAGCGTGTGGCCATCGCCGGTGTACTCCCAGCTGTTGGATGTGATCTCGAAGGCGCGGCCGATGCCGCCCGTGGCGAGCACGACCGCCTTGGTGCGGAACAGGCGAAAGCGTCCCTTCTCGCGGTCGTAGGCCAGTGCACCGCAGACGCGGCCGCCGTCGAGCAGCAGGCGCACGACGGTCACTTCCATGTGCACGTCGATGCCTTGGTGCACACCGTGGTCCTGCAGCGTGCGGATCATCTCGAGGCCGGTGCGGTCGCCGACGTGCGCGAGGCGCGGGTAGCGGTGGCCGCCGAAGTTGCGCTGCAGGATCTTGCCGTCGTGGGTGCGGTCGAAGACAGCGCCCCAGGCTTCGAGTTCGCGCACACGGTCGGGCGCTTCCTGCGCGTGCAGTTGCGCCATGCGCCACTGGTTGACGTACTGGCCGCCGCGCATCGTGTCGGCGAAGTGCACTTGCCAGCCATCGCGGCCGTCGACGTTCGCCAGCGCTGCCGCGACGCCGCCTTCGGCCATCACCGTGTGCGCCTTGCCGAGCAGGGACTTGCAGACGAGCCCGACTTTGGCGCCGCCGGCCGAGGCTTCGATCGCGGCGCGCAGGCCAGCGCCGCCGGCGCCGATGACGAGCACATCGTGCTCGAAGGTCGTGTATTGGCCTTCCGTGGGACGGGCTTCCGAAGGAGCTGCCATCAGACGATTCTCCA
Source organism: Planctomycetota bacterium (assembly GCA_039921435.1). GTDB lineage: Bacteria > Planctomycetota > UBA1135 > UBA1135 > UBA2386 > DASVAL01. Next base: position 5,418 of record JBDSBS010000346.1, read on the forward strand.
GTCGGTCCAAACCCCGTGCGAACACAGCCGCACGTAGACGTCGCTGAACCCGACCCAGAGCAGGCTCGCCCACGCCCACAGGTGGTGGCGCGAGTTGAGACAACTCACACAGTCCCAGCATTTCTTGCGCAGACGGTTCTTACTGAACACGTCGAGCAAGCCGCCGACGAGGTGGCGGAAGCTGTGGCAGCCGAGCGTGTAGCCGCTCAGCAGCACGACGTTGACGCAGAGCACGAGCGTGCCCACACCGATGCCGAAGTGCTGCTTGCCGTCGGCGCCCGCAAACCACATCGCGGCGAAGGCGTCGTACGCGAGCACGAGGATGAACAGCAGCGCCACGTAGAGGAAGTATCGGTGCACGTTCTGTAGGATCAGCGGCAGCGAGTTCTCACCGAGGTACTTGCTGCGCGGCTCGGCGACAGCGCACGCGGGCGGGTCGGCCCAGAACGCCTTGTAGTAGGCGCCGCGGTAGTAGTAGCAGGTGAAGCGGAAGCCGCCGGGCGCCCACAGGATCAGCAGTGCCGGCGAGAACGGCATCCAGCCAGGCCACCAGCCCGGCTTGCCGCCAAACCACGCGTGCGGCGAATCGCCGAACAACTCGGGTGAGTAGAACGGGGACAGGTAGTTGCCGAGGTGGTAGTGGTCGCCTTGGAACGCCGCCCACGTCGAGTAGACGATGAAGGCCGAGAAGCCGAGGAAGACGAGGAGGGGCTTGATCCACCACCGGTCGCGGCGAGCGGTGGCGCCAAAGCCGGCGCGATGTGCAGTTTGGACGGTGGACATGAGGGCGTCGCGGCAGCGAGCGCGGGACGGTATTGGTGCCCTCGGGGTCGGGCAAGGGATTCCTCGATGGAGCGGGCCTCGCGTTGGGGCGGCGCGCCGCAGCAGAACGATGGGTCGCACCACGCGATACCGCGGCTCTCGCAGCGCGGCCCCGAAGAGCCGGGCGGCACGCACTCTCGGCTCCTTGGTCGCTTGGGATAGGATTCGCGGCAATGCCCGAAGAACCGTCGCCCACCGATTGGGCCAAGCAACTCGCCGCCAATTGGGAGGCACGCGCAGCCCTGCCGTCGCGAGATCTGTTCGTCGCCTCCCATCCCGGTTGGAACGATCCCATTGCCTGGGAGCAACACGCGGCCACAGAGGTCGAACTGTTCCTCGCTGGGCTCGACCTGCAGTGGCTGCGAACGGTCGACGTGCTCGAGCTCGGCTGCGGCTCCGGCCGCCTCGCGC
>JBDSBS010000347.1:0-3145 GCA_039921435.1 Planctomycetota bacterium
CGGATCCCGGCGGCCAGCACCTTCGCCGCCATCGCCAAGAACCAGAGCCAAAAGCTGCGCAACGGGAGATGGAATCAGAGCCAGCTCAGACCGCCGGAATCAGGCGGATCTACGCCGCCGTCGACACCGGCAGACCGTCGGTGCTGCGCACCGTGCCGGCGACCAGAATCCCGAGCGGGTCGGCAGCGGCAACGGGCGGCACCTGCGAACTGACTGGCTGCCGCTCGAGTGCGGGCCCGGGCGCCCCCGGTTCAGGCAGAGTGGGCGTGGCGGTCGCAGTCGCGATGGCCGTCGCGGAGTCCAGCGGTGCGGCCCGCGGTTCGATTGCACGCGCGCCGTCGGCGACAACCGACGAACCACCCAGCCACAACCAACCGAGCAGCGCGATCAGCAGGGTTTCGGCACACACCAAGACGGCGAGCGGTCGCATCGGCCTCCTTCGTCGGGCGCCGCAGCATACGCTGCGACGGCACCGCCTGCTCGCGCTACCGCACCTCCCGCCTTGTGCCTACGCGCCGCCTCGCAACCGACATCGTTGCGGCCTTGACTCAGCGACGCCAAGCTGCGGTGCCACCGCCGATCCTCTCTGGATCGAAGCCCCGCTTGGCTCCGCACGCGTCCCAGAGTGAGCCGTTCGACCGCATCACACTCACGGGCGCAGGCCGACCCTGCCGATAGCTGACTCATCGGGTCGCGACGGATGTCGGAGCAGACCGACTGAGACCGCGCACAGCGAATCAGCTGCGATGCGGGACCGAGTTCGAGCTGCACCGCCAACCATGGGGAAACCTTAGCCGCGACTCCCTTCTTGCCGATAGCCATCCATCTGTCTTGCCGATAGCCATCCACCTGTGCGGCGCCCAGTAACGGCTCCGCGTGAAGCGCCTTCTTCCGTGGGGAATCCAGTGAACAAGTTCCATTGCGAATCGAGCATACAAATCGAACCTGCATCGGCAGCGACGAGCGTAGTGCCCGCTCCTCAGGGAACGTCTCCGCGCAACATCAGGGTTCTTCTGTTTCGTACGACGGGTCGCCGCGTCGCCATCCGATCGGACGCACTCATTCGCTCCTGAAGTTCTGCACAAGTCATCTATGCACCTAGGTCATTCGTTCGCTCTTTTCGTTCTTTCAGTTCCTGCCCTTGCTCAAGACATGATCGGCGTCAGCTGGTCGGGCCAGGTCTATGCGCTCGACTCGTTCACGGGCGCAGTCAGCCCGCTCAGCGCTGGCTTGCCGGGCCAAAACGCATCCGCGCGCGACGACCATGGTCGGATCTGGAGCACCGCCAGCGGTGGTGCACTCACCATCATCGACCCGAGTCAGTCGAGCACGAGCTATCCGCTGCCCGGGTTCTCCGCGGACCTGCGCGGACTCGCCAACGGCGGCGGCCAGTTCATGGTGGGCATCGAATCGGGCCCGATCGACAGCCTGGTCCGGATCGACAAGATCACCGGCGTCAAGATGACGGTCGGTGCCACGGGATTCAGCCACATCGAAGCGCTTGAGAACCACAACTACCATCTGTACGCGTGGGACACCGTGGAGGGTCTGCTCGAAGTCAACCAGGCGACCGGTGTCGCGACCAACATCAACCCCGCCATCGGGGGTGCTGGCGTGCAGATCGAATGGCTCAGCACGCGCTCCGACGGCAAGCTCGTTGGTGGCCAAGACTCCCTCTACGAAATCGACGTGCACACCGGCGTGATCACGTTCATTGCCTACCTGGGACCACTCGACCTGCGCGGCGCCGATGCTTGGCAGACCGCCACGCAGGCATTCGGCACAGGTTGCAATGGTTCGTTTGGCCTCGTGACGCTGAGCGGCACCGTGGCGCTGACCGGCACGGCGGGCTCATCGTCACCCGTAGTGACGATGACCTCGACCAACCACTCGCCGAACATGCCCGGCGTCACGATCTTCGGCCTCAGCAACACGGGCTACGGCCCCTTCGGCAACAACCCGCTGCCGCTGTCCTTGGACCCGATTCTGGGCACGGTCGGCTGTTCTGTGCTGACGAGCTGGGACACCGGAGTGCTCAGCGTGACGACGGCGAGTGGCCCAGCCACGCTCGAACATCAGTTCGTGGTCCCGCCGCTCAACGACCTGGTCACGTTCTTCGTGCAACACATCGTGATCGAGCCGGTCACGGGGAATGTGTCGATGTCGAACGGCCTGATCGTGCAAGCGGGTCACTGACCTGCATCCTGTCGGGTCGGTTCACGGATAGGCAAACAAGGCCGGGGTGCCGCCCGTGTGCAGGAAGATCGGGTCGCGCACCTCGCCGAGCCGCTTGTTCTCGAGCAGGTCGAGCATGCCCGCCATGGCCTTGCTCGTGTAGACCGGGTCGAGCAGCAGTCCCTCCCGCCGCGCCAAGCGGCGCATGGCAGCGTCACCAGCCTTGGTTGGCACACCGTAGCCATCGCCCATGTAGTCGCCGAAGACGACGATGTCGTCGTCGGTGACAGGGTCGCCCCTGACTGGCGAGTCGCCTCGCGCCAACACCGTCATCACCTGATCGACGATGCCTCGCACCTTGGTGCGCTTGATCGCCGGCGTTTCGCTGATCGAAACGCCGATGACGTGCATCGGCGAACCGAACAAGCGCAGGCCGGCGAGCAGACCGCCGTGCGTGCCAGCACTGCCGGTCGTCACGAACACGTGGCTTGGCTCGATGCCGTTGCTGCCACACTGCGCCAACAGTTCGCGCGCACACTCCACGTAGCCGAGGGCGCCGATGCCGTGCGACGCGCCGAGCGGCACGACGTAGGGCTTCCGCCCTCGTCCAGCCAGGTCGACTTCGAGCTTGGCGATGCGCGCCGAGGTGTCGCCGGCAACTTCGTACAGGGTGGCACCAAACCAGGTGTCCAGTAGGTAATTGCCAGACGTGCGATAGGCAGAATCCGCGTCGGGCAGAGGGTTGTTGAGGACGGCGTGGCACTCGAGTCCGAGCTTGGCCGCCGCGGCGGCCGTGTGCCGCACGTGGTTCGACTGCAAACCACCGCTGGTGATGATCGTGTCGGCCCCTTTCTGGAGGGCATCGCCGAGCGTGAACTCGAGCTTGCGGCTCTTGTTGCCACCGAGTCCCAAGCCTGTGCAGTCGTCGCGCTTGATGAACACGCGCATGCCGAGTTCGCGACCGATCGCT
>JBDSBS010000348.1:0-3622 GCA_039921435.1 Planctomycetota bacterium
GGTCGCCGTCGCCGGGTGGTCGCGGTCCAGCGGCCTGATGGGCAATACGGACGGCGCGAGATCCACAGTCTGCGCAGCGAGCGGGCCAGCCACGAAGGCGATCAGCGTGAGGAACGAATAGAAAGACTTCATCGGAACTCTCCTCTTGCGGGCGATTGGTTTGGTTCGCCCATGCAGTAACAAGGGGGGCCGGCGGTGGGTTCGCAGCCCGAAAGCGAGAATCCGAGTTCGCGCGGAGCCGAGGGGCTCCGGCGCCCGCGCTCGGTGCCGTACGGCGCCAGCAGCTGACGCGCCAGCGCGAGGCCGGTGGCGTGCGGCCGAACTCCTCGTGCACGGTGTGGAAGTAACGAGGTATGGATGCCAGCCCTTGGTCGAGGACTCGGAGACATGACGGACTTCCACGCGACTCGGTTCTCGCTTCTCCATTTCGGCACCGCAGTCGCTCTGGCCCTGTGCAGCGCGTGGCTCCCGTTCCCGGGCAAACTGATGTTCCGTTTGCAATCTCGTGTTTGCCACGCGCAGGCATCCAGGGCGTCAACCGTGCGGTTCACCGCACCACCTGGGACTCGGATGAACTCGGATGTCAGGGGTCCCATGCCGCCGGTGCTGGTGTGCGGCGGGACGTTTACCCGCGCGGGCAGGTCGAGGCGGCACACATCGCTGCCTATGACTCCGCAACGAAACTGCGGTCAACGCTCGACGCGGGCATCGACAGCGCCGTGTCGGCGCTGGCCGTACTGCCGAGTGACAACCGCCCGGGACGGCGTGGCATGGCATGCCTTCGGAGCCACTTCCAACCCACCGGTCTCGGCGAAGGTGACCCTGCCGAAGAGGATCTTGGAGGATGACGCCGAGGTTGTGCGCGGGAACGGTCGTTGCCCAGGGACCGTGAATGAACCCGTCGTGAAATCGATTTCACACCCGTCTCAGCCCCGACGCACGCCCCTGGACTAAGAGTCTCTCGTGCATCTCGGCCCGCATGCATTTCGAAAGGAACCACAATCATGGGCCTCCTTGTCCTCATCGTGCTCTTGTTCGGCGGTCTGCTAACACGGGGCTCTCAAGGCCTTCGCGAAAGCGCGGCGGCAGGAGATCAGCGCCCGTTGCCCGCCATCGCCGGTCGCCCATCCACCGTGTGGTGGGCCGTGCCGCGCTGCGTCGGTCAGCTCACAACCAGGGCGTGGCGCCGGCTGCGTCTTTGGCACTTGGTCGCAGCACTTTCCCCGAACCGCATTACCACCGGAATCCGGGGCCCTCTGACATGGCGGCCTCGCGTTCGACCTGAAGCAGGGGTGACTCCCCACCAACCACGTCGTTCTCCCGTTCGCCTCGGCCTGTTCGCTGCCGTCGCCGCCCTCGCGGCCGCCTGCGGGGAAGGCCAGGCTCACGAGGTTCCCGTCAGCAAGCTACTGGGCACGCCGGCCTTGCGCATCGCGCTGGTTGAACACCTCGGCGAGGGCGCGCTCGACGAGCAGATCCGGGCGACCCAGAGCAAGGTGCAAGAACAACCCGACGTGCCTCGGCTCGAACGGCTCGCGACGCTGTTCATCAGCAAGGCTCGGGTCACCGGCGATCCCGGCTTCTACAAGCAGGCCGAAGCCTGCGCCAACGCCATGCCGGTGGCCGACGGCGGCGATTTGGCGGCGCGGCTCGTGCGCGGTCACGTCAAGCATGCGCTGCACGACTTCGCCGCTGCCGAAAGCATCGCCCGCGGCCTCGTTCAGGAACGTGGCCTGTTCCTCGACCACGGTTTGCTCGGCGACGTCTTGCTCGACCAGGGCCGCATCGACGAGGCGCGCACTGTCTACCAGAAGATGGTGGACCTCAAGCCGTGTCTGCAGAGCTACGCGCGCGCGGCGCAGCTGCGGTGGATGCAGGGTGATGCCGGTGGTTGCCGCGAACTGCTCGGTAACGCGGCTGCGTCCGGCAGCCGTCGCGATCCGGAGTCCCTGGCCTGGGTGATGACGCGCCTGGCATCGCTGGATCTGCAGTGCAGCGACTTCGCCGCCGCGTTGCGTGCTGCGGACGAAGCGCTCGAACTCGTGCCGAGCTACCCCGCCGCCCTGATGGCACGCGGTCGTGCCGCTGCAGGTCTCGGTCAGTCGGACGTTGCGCTCGCGAGCTTCGCTGCTGCCGCCGAACGCTACCCGCTGCCCGAGCACCTGTGGGCGTTCTCGGATGCGCTGCGCGCTGCCGGCAGCGTCGTCGATGCCGCCCGCGTCGAGGCCCAACTCGAACGAACCGGCGAAACCGAAGACCCGCGCACGTTGGCCCTGTGGCTCGCGACCATGCAGCGCGACGTCGGCCGTTCGCTGCGCCTCGCCGAGGCGGAGAGCAAGGTGCGTCAGGATGCGTTCACGCTCGATGCACTCGCGTTCGCCCGCTTCCGCGCCGGCGACGTCGAAGGAGCGCGCGCGGCCATGCAACAGGCACTCGCGGTCGGCGTGCGGGACGCCCGACTGTTGTTGCACGCGGCTCTCGTTGCCGACGCCGCAGGCGAACGCGACGCCGCCATCGCGCACGTCGCCGCCGCACGCGAACGCAAAGGGGCGCTGCTGCCCAGCGAGCGCGGACTGCTTGCGGATCTCACCGCACGCCTCTGAGCGCGCGACTTCGCACTCGGTGATTGCCGCCCGAACGGCGGACGGCAGCGCCGTGCTTTCACTGTCTCTGCAACTGATTCCATCATGAACAAGCGACTCCTATCGCTCGCCGCAGTCGCGGCGAGTACCACTTCCCTGCTGGCCTCGAGCCACATGGATGCACCGCTCATCACGCTCGATGACGCAGCCAACCTGACCGACGTCTACGCGTTCGTCAGCCTCGCACCCTCGAACGGCAAGTACTTGTCGCTCGCCATGTCGGTCTATCCCTTCGAGGAACCCGGCATCGGGCCCAACAAGTTCAACTTCGACGACCGCGTCGCCTACGCTTTGCACGTGTCGACCGGTGCCGACGTCGCGCTGGGTCGCAAGTCGTACAGCTACGTCTTCCTGTTCCGCACGAGCTACAAGACGCAGCAGACGATCTTGCAGTCCTACACCGGCGTCGTCCAGAACGTCGACGATGCGGCGCAGAACCTGACGCAGACCTACGACGTGATCGAGATCGACTGGCACCCGGGCGGCCGCGGTGTCACGGTGCTGGGCTGTGGCAAGGTGCCGCCCAACAACCAGGGCATCGCCACGCCCCACTACAACCAAAACGCCGGCAACGGGCCCGCACTCGGCGGCGTAGCCCAGAGCATCCAGCTCGACACCTACACGGCGCAGACGATCACCAACTTGTCGAACGGCCTCAAGAGCTGGGCCGGGCAGCGCGACGACGGCTTCTACGCCGACATCGGTGCGACCTTCGATCTGTTGGCGCTGCGCAATCCCGGCGTCGACTCGCAGAAGGGCTTCAACGTGCACACCATCTCGCTGCAGGTGCCGGCCGCATGGATCGGCGGTGACATGCAAGTCGTTGGCGTGCATGCGAGCACCTACCGGCAGAGCATCGAGCTGCGCACGGACGTCATGGATCCGATCCAGTACGGGCCGTACGTGCAGGTTGGTCGCCAGGGCAACCCGCTGTTCTGCGAGGCCTTCATCGCCATCCAGGACAAAGACGCCTACAACCG
>JBDSBS010000349.1:0-4439 GCA_039921435.1 Planctomycetota bacterium
CCGTCGGTGCGCGCGAAGTACAGGTTGGTGGCGACGCCGCCCATCGCGAGCAGCAGGCCGATTCCGATGCCTGGCCACGTCGTGCGCAGGGCGCGCGCGCCCGCGGCGGTGAGCAGCGCCATCGGCACGAGAGCGCCGTGCAGCATCCGCAAGCCGGGAAAGTGGTCGCCGCCGATCGCGGCCAGATAGCCGAGCCATGCCAGCAACGGTGCTGTGAGCACGAGTACGAGCGGGCGGTGCGCGCGCTGGCACAGCAGAGCGAGGCCCGCGAGCAGGGCTGGCCAGGCGATGCCTTGCAGCACCCACAGCGCGTTCGACACGTAGGCGACACCTGCGGCCGAACCCGGATCGAACTCGGCTTTGACGTGCGCCGTGTTGGGCACCCAGTCGCGGTAATACACCAACCGGAACACGATCTGCGCGGTGAAGGCTACCAACGGTAGGAGCCCAAACCATGCGGCCCGCGAGACGGCGCCGCGCAGACCGGCACGCCGCAGCGCGCAGATGCCGAGTGTGATGCCGACTGCGAAGGCCCACAGCGGCCCGTCGGGGCGCGAGACGCACACGAGCGCGAATGGCGCACCGCGCCGCAGCAACGACGACTGACGCCACGTCGCGACCTCGGGCGACGCCGCGAGTGCGGGTAGGAAGCCACCGAGCCCCCATGCCAATAGCCACAACACGAGTGGGCCCTCGAGCCCACCGAGCGTCCACACGGTCACGGTCTGGGTCGACGCCACGAGCAGCGGTGCGATGCCAGCGAGCAGGCTCATGCGCAGGTCGCGCGGCAGCGTGGCTCGCGCGAGACACCACAGTGCCGCCGCCGTGCAAAGTGCACCGAGCAGGCGCGCCGCGGTCACGAGTTCGATGCCAAGCGCGCCGAGCCCAGCGCAAGCGAGCACCCACAGCAGGTTGCTGTAGCCTTCGACGCGTTCGCCATCCGTCCACGTCAATCCTTCGCCGGCGAGCAGGCGCTCCGCGTAGCGCAGCGAGATGAACGAGTCGTCCGAGAAGAACGGCCAAGGCCACGCTGCCTGTACCGCGGCCACGGCGAGCGCTGGTGCGACGGCGAGCAGCAGCCAGGTGCGGCTCGCGCGTGCGGTGGGGGGCTGGGCGGACAATGGCATCCGACGGCCTCTCAGAGAGTGGGAAACAATCTGTTTCCCACTCTCTGCATGGCCGCGTAGGCGGCCATAGAGGGCAATCTGAGAGCCTGTATCATGAGTTCCTCTCAGCCTCAGTAGAGGAGGTACTTGCGCACCCGCTGCCACCAATCGGGGGGCGCTTTGGCCAGAGCATCGAGTTCGGACCAGGATCGGTTGCGTTCGACGAACGTGCGCACGCCGCTGCCGCCCGTCAGGATGTCGATCGGCATCTTTTCGGTCTCGTACTCGTACGGGGGCTGCAGCCAGGCGAAGTGCTGCGGCCAGAGTTCGTGCACTGCGCGCAGCAAGGCAAGAGTCGTGCGGTACGGTTCAAACGTGCGCACGTCGGTCACGTGCAGGTACAAGCCGCCGCACATCTTGCCCTGCCACTTCTGGAAGGTCGGTTCGAAGCGTACCGGGCGCAGAGCCACGCCCTGCAGTCCCTTGGCCGCGACCAGCGCTTGCACCTGCCAAGGGTCGACGAACGGGGCGCCGAACTGCTCGAACGGCGTCGTCGTGCCGCGCCCTTCGCTGAGGTTGGAGCCCTCGAGCAGCACCTGGCCCGGATAGACGAGTGCGCCCTCCCAGCGAGGCAAGTTGGGCGATGGTGGCACCCAGGTGCGCCCGGTGTCGGGCCACAGCATGTTTCGTCGCCAGCCCTGCATCGGCACGGTGTGCACCTCGGCGGCGATGCCCATGTCGTGCTTGCAGAACATCGCCAGCTCACCGAGCGTGAGGCCGTGTCGCATCGGCACCGCGGCGCGGCCGACGAAGCTGCGGTAGTCGAGATCGAGCAACGGCCCTGCCGCGACTTCGCCGCCGAGTGGATTGGGCCGATCCAGCACGAGCACCGGAATGCCCTTCTGCGCGCATGCCTCGAGGCAGTAGCTCAGCGTCCACACATAGGTGTAGACGCGCGTGCCGACATCCTGCAGGTCGACGACCAGCAGATCGATGCCTTCCAACATCTGCTGCCTAGGCTTGCGCGTCTCCGAGTAGAGGCTGTGCACGGGCACGGACAGGCGTCCGTGCATGCCGTGCGGCGTCTCGATCATGTTGTCCTGCTCGCCCGACCACAGTCCGTGCTGCGGTCCGAACAGCGCCTTGAGTTTGCCCGGGAAGCGCGTGTGCAGAGTTTCGGCGGCGTGGCGGAACGAGCGGTCGATGGAGGCCTGATTGCTGAGCAGGCCAAAGCCGCGCGAAGAACGCAGCAGGTCGGGCGGGGCTTGGCAACACACTTCGAGGCCGAGATGCACGGTGGGCGTCATGGTCGCTCGCGGGTCACTCGTAGAGCAGGAACGGTTTGCGGCGCAGACGGAAGAGATCGATCTCCTTGCGCCAGCTCGCGACGATCTTCTCGGCACCTTCGCCGGCCTTGATCGAAGCGCAGCTCGCCTCGTGCTTGAGCAGCCAGTCGAGTTTGCCAGTGTCCCAATCGGTTGCGTGTAGCGTGTGCAGTGAAACTGCAATGTGGATGCTGGTGCGCACGGGCTCGAACGTGCTCCAGTTCGTGATGACGACGTTGATGCCGCCGCACTCTTCGCCGCGGAACTTGCTCGCGTTCGGCGTGAAGCGCACGGGCACGAAGGTGACGCCGGGCAGGTTGGCTTCGCGCAGGTTGTGAGCGAGCTTCACGCCGTCGCACCACGGCGCGGCGAGCACTTCGAAAGGTGTGTCGGTGCCGCGGCCCACCGACAGATTGGTGCCTTCGAGAAGGCCGATGCCGGGATACAGCAGCGCCTGCGTCAGGCTGCGCATGTTGGGCGACGGGTTGATCCACGGCAGGCCCGTGCGATCCCACAGATCGGCGCGATGCCAGCCTTCGCACGGCACGACGACGAGGTCGACGGCGAGGCCGTCTTCGCCGACGATCATGCGTGCGAGTTCCCCGGCCGTGAGACCGTGGCGCACCGGAATGCGATGCGCACCGACGAAGTCGCGACGAGTGTCGGCAAGCACGGGCCCTTCCATGCGCAGGCCGCCGATCGGGTTCGGCCGATCGAGCACGACGAAGCGCAGATGCTTCTGGGCTGCCACTTCGAGGCAGTTTCGCATCGTCGACAGGTAGGTGTAGAAGCGACAACCGATGTCCTGGATGTCGAAGACCAGGGTGTCGATGCCCTGCAGCATCGTTTCGCTCGGCTGGCGAGTTTCGCCGTAGAGCGAGTAGACCGGCAGACCGGTGGCCTGGTCCCGCGTGTCGGCGACTTTGGCGTCGAGCACACCATCCTGACCGTGTTCGGGCGAGAAGAGCGCAACGAGTCGAACCCCGGCAGTGGCCGCGAGCACGTCGGCAGTGCGGCGGCCGGCGCTGGTTCGTCCCGTGTGGTTGCTGATGAGCCCGACGCTGCGGTCGCGCAGCGTTGGCCCGGTTTCGCCGGCGGCGAGCACGTCGGCCCCGGTGCGCACCGGGGCGTCTTCGTTGCTCTGCGCCGCAGCGAAAGAAATGGCGAGGCAAGGCGGCAACAACCAGACGAAGGTGCGGGCGAACATGCGGGGCGGGCATGCTATCGAGTGGATCGGTGTTTTGCCCGCCGCTGCGCTGGCATCGCTGACGTCCGGATGACACCGCATTCGTTCGTAGCGCTCTCGGCGTGCCCGATGCCGGGGTTGACGTGGGCTACCATCTAGAGGAACGTTCGGAGGCGGTCTTGGCACTGGGGAAGGCGCTCGGCCGCACGCTCTCGCAAGGAACCTCGCCATGACTCGCCTCTCATTCTCATCTTCGCTCGCTCCCGTGTTGTCGCTGTTGGTCGCTGCTGGCCCGATCGCTGCGCAATGCACGACCCAGTGGTTGCCCGGCGATGGGGCGCCCGGCGTGCTCGGCGGTTCGGTTGCCGCTTCGACAATGTGGGATCCCGATGGCGCTGGCCCCCTGGCGCCCGTCCTTGTCGTTGCGGGCACCTTCACGTTGGCGGGCAAGGTCGCGGCCAATCGCGTGGCGACCTACGACCCCGGCACCGGTGTGTGGGCGCCGCTCGGTCTCGGCATGGGTGCCGCCGTGAATGCCGTGGTCGCGCTGTCGAACGGCGACCTCGTCGCGGGCGGTGACTTCACGATGGCGGGGGGTGTCAGCGCCAACCGCATTGCGCGTTGGAGGGGTGGCGCCTGGTCGCCGATCGGGGTGGGTATGGACGCCTCGGTGCGCGCCCTCGTAGAGTTGAACACCGGCGACCTCGTCGCGGGCGGCAGCTTCTTGATGGCCGGCGGTGCCGCTGCCAGCTACATCGCCTCGTGGAACGGCACCGTTTGGTCGCCGGTCGGCACGGGCACCAACAACGTCGTGCGCGCACT
>JBDSBS010000350.1:0-4719 GCA_039921435.1 Planctomycetota bacterium
AGTCGTCGGCGCAGTTGGCGGCGCAGTCGGCGGCTGTGCGGGCTGCTGCACCGAGCGCTCGGTGCAGCCACTCGCGACGATCGCCACGACGAGTCCGAACAGGCAGCGGCTCCAGCAGCGGGCAGACGGGCTCGTGTCAGCGTTCATGGTGGATTGCCGCGCGACCGCCGCTGGGTTCGATTGCGAGGATGTGCCGCAGAGCGTAGGGGATTGTCGCCCACCTGCGAGCAGACGGCTCGAAGTCCCGCGCTGTTGGTTGGCGATCGCGCGTCGATCACGACCCTGCGCGCTGGCCCCACTCGACACGCTCGGATAGAAGCACACCGCTCGAAGTTGAATGGCCAAGAAAAATCTGACCGTGTTGATCGGCCGCATCGTCACAACGCTCGTGTCGGCCCTGTTCGCGATGAGCGCAGTCATGAAGTTCGGCGGCGGCGAAGAACTCACCAAGGGCATGGTGCACCTCGGTCTACCCGACTCTCTGGTCGTGCCGCTGGGCGTGCTCGAGCTGTCGTGCGTGGCGCTCTACCTGATCCCCGCCACAACGTTGCTCGGCGCGATCCTGTTGACGGGCTACCTCGGGGGCGCAATCTGCACTCACTTGCGGGTCGGCGACCCATTCTTCGTGCAGGTGGCTCTTGGAGTCGCGGTTTGGGCCGGCCTGTGGCTGCGCGAACGACGGCTGCATGCATTGATGCCGCTGCGCAAGTCCAGCGAGTGACACTGGCGGGAGCCCAGGCTCGTTCACAGCACGGCGCAGCGCAGAAGGTTCGCGGCCGGCCAAGCCTCGCCCTACACTCGTCCCCCCTTCATCCCCCTACCACCGACCCCGTGTATTCCGTCCTTCTGAGCAGCGCAGTAGCCCTCTTCCTCGGCTTTGGCGGGTTCTTCCTCGACTGGTGGGGATGGGGCTGGGCGATCTTCTTCTCGCTCCTCTTCTTCGTCGTCGCCTGGATCCTGATCGCCAGGCGCTTCGCCGCGCGGCTGCAACCGGCGATGGGGCGCATCCAGAAGCAGATGGAAGCAGGCATGTTCGACGCGGCGATGCAGAGCCTCGAAGACATGCTGCCGATGGGCAAGTGGATCCCGATGCTGCGCGGTCAACTCGTGGCGCAGATGGGCATGCTCGCCTACCACGGCGGCAACACCGACAAGGCCGTCACCTTGCTCGAAGGCTCCTCTGCGCGCGCGACGGACGCTCGCATGCTGCTCGCGTGCATCCACTACAAGAAGGGCGACCACAAGCGCGCCTTCCAGATCCTGCAGCTCGCGACGGCGTTCAACAAGAAGCACGCGCTGCTGCACAACGTCTATGCGTGGATGCTGCACAAGGCCGAACGCAGCGACGAGGCGCAGGCGCTGCTCGTGAAGTTCCTCAAGAAGGACCCCAACAACGCGCCGTCGAAGGACAACCTGCTGCGGCTGCAGAACCGCACGCGCATGACGATGCAGCCGTTCGACATGCAGTGGTTTGCGCTGGGCCTCGAGCGGCCACCGCAGGCGATGGGGCAGATGCGGCGTGCGCCCAAGGGTTTCCGCGAACCGCCGAAGGGCTTCCGCGAGCAGCCCAAGAAGAAGCGCGGCTAGTCGACATGGCGGATCCAAAGCGGCCGGTGGTCAAGCACGCAGTGCCCGCAGCGCACTGGCCGACCGCCGAAGAAGCCGCGCGCTCGCTGCTGTTCTCGCCGATCGCGCTCGGTCCCGTGAACGCGGCCACGCGCACGTGGGTGCCGGCGATGGTGCCCTGGCGCGCCAGCGACGACGGCGTCGTCACCAAGAACGTGCTCGACTGGTACGGGCGCTTCGCCGATGGCCGCCCGGGCGTGCTGGTCGTCGAGGCAACCGGCATCCGCGACGTGCCTAGCGGGCCCTTGCTGCGCGTCGGCCACGACCGCTTCGTGCCGGGCCTGCGCGAGCTCACGGCCATCGTGCGCGAACGCAGCGGTGCAGAGACGCGGCTGTTCCTGCAGGTTCTCGACTTCTTGACGATCCGCCGACGACCCGAGAAGGCGAAGTTCTTCGCGCGCTTCCTCGCGATCACCGAACGCCACCGCGATGCCGTGCGCGAGCGCTTCGGTGTCGACGCGGCCGCCGACGACGACTCTGTGCGCAAGCTGCTGACCAACCAGGACGACGCCACGCTGCGCGAGCTACTGACTGCGCGCGAGTTCCGCGACTACGCGCACGGCTTCCGCGAAGAGGTCAACGACCTGCACCTGCCGCACATCCGGGATCTTCCGAGGGTGCTGCCGGGCCTGTTCGCCGATGCGGCGGCGCGCGCGCGAGAGGCCGGCTTCGACGGCGTCGAGCTGCACTACGCGCACGCTTACACGATGGCGTCGTTCCTCTCGCGAACGAACGAACGCGATGACGGCTATGGCGGTTCGCAGCAAGCACGCCTTCGGCTGCCGCTCGAGATCTTCGCGGCAGTGCGAGAACGTGTGGGCACGGACTTCTGTGTCGGCACACGCTTCCTCGGCGACGAAGTGATCGACGGCGGCAGCCGTATCGACGACGCCATCGCCTACGGCACGGCGTTCGCGCGCGCCGGCTTCGACTTCCTGTCGATCAGCAAGGGCGGCAAGTTCGACGACGCCAAGCAGCCGCACATCGGCGAAGCTTCGTATCCCTACACCGGCCCGTCGGGCCACGAGTGCATGCCGACCGTGCGCAGCGACGAGCGCGGCCCCTTCGGCCGCAACGTGCCACTCGCCGCGGCGATCCGCCGAGCGGTGCGCGCGGCGGGCTGCAACACACCGGTGGTCACGGCTGGTGGCATCTGCGACTTCGCGCAGGCCGAGGCGATCCTGCACGCCGGCGACGCCGACCTGATCGCGGCAGCGCGCCAGAGCCTCGCCGACCCCGATTGGTGGGAGAAGATGCGGCTCGGCCGCGGCGCCGAGGTGCGGCGCTGCATCTACACCAACTACTGCGAAGGGCTCGACCAGCGACACAAGCAGGTCACCTGCCAGCTCTGGGACCGCGACTTCGAAGCGCCCGACGCGGGCACGGTGCCGCGCAGCAGCGATGGCAAGCGGCGGCTGTTGCCGCCCCCGTGGCAGCGATGACGTAAAGGCGTAGCATCGGGCGCCGGCACCAACTCGAGAGCAGCGATGCAACACGGCACCAAGACATGCGTCGGAACGGTTCTCTTCCTCGGCGCCTTGTTCCTTGTGGGCCGGATGCGACGTTGCGGCAATCGACTGATTCTCGAGCCGGCCCCACGAATCCGTGCAACCGCTGTGAGTTCCTGGGCACACAGCATCGGGCACCGCCAACCATGACGGTCGGCGCTGGCCCAAAGGAGCGGTTATGCTGCGATGCTCGATGGGCACGATCCCGGACATGACGACGGCGGAGCTGCCGAAACAGGGGCGCTGGACCTACGCGGACTACTGCCGCATCCAGCCCGATCGCTCGAGGCACGAACTGATCGACGGGAGGCACTTCGTGACTCCCGCGCCTAGTCCCTACCACCAGCTCGTCTCGGTGCGACTGTTGCACGAGTTGATGACCCTGGTCAGCGACCGCGGTCTCGGTGTCGTACTCTGCGCCCCACTCGACGTGCACCTCGGCCGCAGCACACTGGTGCAGCCCGACCTCGTCGTGCTGCGCCACCGCAATCGCTCGATCATCGGCGACACGAAGTTGACCGGCGTGCCCGACCTGCTGATCGAGATCCTGTCGCCATCGCGACGCGCCTACGACCGCCGCACGAAGCGCAAGCGTTACGAACGCGCCGGCGTGCGCGAGTTCTGGCTCGTCGACCCAAAGGCCCGCGTCGTCGAACAGCTGCTGCTGCGGGCGGGCACGTACGGCGCACCCGTCATCAGCGCCGACCGAATCACGCTGCGCACGTTCCGCGGCATCCAGATCGACCTGCGCGACATTTGGTGACGCCCGGCGCCGCTTTCTGCGCCATTTCCTCACCCGAGTGTCCCGAGCGCGACGAGGGTCAGTACTCTCGCTGCACACGTCCGCCAACTGCGAGCCCGCATGCATCACCTACTGTCGCACTCCCTCCGTCTGCTGCCCTGCCTGCTGCTGATCGCTGCCGTCACTGGCCAATCCGGTGGAACGGACCCGAGCGCTGATCTGCGCAGCAAGTCGGTCGACACGCGCCTCACCGCCATCGATGCCATCGGTGCATCGGACCGCGCCGACGCCGACCGGCTGCTGCTGCCGCTCCTCTCTGACAAGGACTGGGAGATCCAAGAACGCGCCGCCGCAGCCCTCGGCAAGCTGAAGGCCAAGACGGCACTCAAGCCGCTCATCGATCTGGCCCTCGACGGCGACGTCGTGCGCATTCGCCAGAGTGCGGCGCGCGCGGCGGCGGCGATCGATGCCGTCGAAGCCGGCACCGCCATCCTCAAGAAGGCCAAGGGCAAGAACCAGGTGCTGGCACTCGAAGCGCTCGCGATCACGAACCGCAACCAACCTGCACTCGCGGGCGCCGACAAACTCGAGAAGCTGCTGCGCGACAAGGAGGCCCCGATGCGCGAAGCCGCCGCGGTGGCCTGGCTCGAGTGCCACACCGACCGCGGGGGCGCCCTGAAGACGCTGTTGGCCGAACCGTTCCTCGTCGTGCGTTGCCGTGCGCTCGATGCAGTCGCGGCAGCGCCGCGCCAAGAAGATCGCGAACCGCTGCGGACGTTGCTCGGCGGCAGCGGCGCCGAGAACGACGTCGTCGAACAGCTGCTGCTGCGGGCGGGCACGTAC
>JBDSBS010000351.1:0-4488 GCA_039921435.1 Planctomycetota bacterium
GTGAACATCAAGGCATCCGTCTGGGAAGCAGCCTGCAACCACTTGTTGATGTCGCAGAGTTCGGAAGGCGCCAAGGTCGAACTCGATCTCGTCGACTATCGCTCGCATGCTCGACGCCAGGCGGATCCCGATGCGGCCATGACGGCGGCGCGCTGCATCGCGCGCGCCAACGGCTGGGGCTACAAGGAACCGAAGAGCGAGGGCGAACTCACACCGGTGTGGGGCAGCATGACCTGCGCCGGCATCACGGGTCTCGCGATCTGCCAGGCTGCCATGCTCAGTTCAGGTCAGAAGCGCACGCGCCTGCAGAGCGAAGCGACGCGCGCGCGCAATGATGGCTTTGCCTGGCTCGCGCGCTACATGACGCAGCGCTGCCACCCAGGCGCGATCGAACGGCAGCCGCGGTGGTTCTACTACTACCTCTACAGCCTCGAACGCGCCGCGCTGCTGTCCGGCATTGCCTTGATCCAAGACCGCGACTGGTACTTCGAGGGCGCCATGGTGCTCGTGCTGGCCCAACAAGCCGACGGCAACTGGCCCGCCGAGCTCATGGCCGAGGCCGAGATCGAGCGCAATGCGATGGCGATCCTGTTCCTCAAGCAGAGCACACTGCCCGTGCTGACGGGGCGATGAGTTGCAGGCGATGAGTGCCACCGGTCGCCGCACCACCATCGCCGCGCTACTGCTGGCCGCGGGCGCCTGTCGCACCGCAGCCGAACCATCGCCGTGGCAAGAACTCTTCGATGGCCGCTCGCTGGGTCAGTTCGTTGTCACGGACTTCGGCGGGCAAGGCCCAGTCGAAGTCCGCGACGGGCGTCTTCGGCTCGGCATGGGCAGCCCCCTTACGGGCGTCACCTGGAGCGGCGCACTGCCGCCACGCGAGTACGAACTCGAAGTCACCGCGGCACGGCACGTCGGCAGCGACTTCTTCTGCGGCCTCACGTTTCCCATCGGCGAAGCCCACCTGACGCTCGTGCTCGGTGGCTGGGGCGGCAGCGTCTGCGGCCTGTCGAGCTTCGACGGTCTCGACGCCTCCCACAACCACACGCGCACAGTGCATCACTTCGAGGTCGACCGCGACTACACCATCCGCGTCCGCGTCTCGACCGAACGCGTCGAGGTGACGCTCGACGGCCAACCGCTGCTGGCCACCGATCTCACCGAGCGGCACTGTGGTCTGCGCCCTGAAATGGTGCTGAGCCGACCGCTGGGTCTCGCGAGCTTCGTGACCGAGGCGTCGTTGCGCGGCATGCGTTGGCGAGCGCTGTAGCGAACGGCGCCTGGCACGTAGATCCGCAGAGTAGATCCGCAGATCAGCCGCGCCGCAGCAGGTTGCGGCGTTGCTTTGCCCGCTCCATCGCTTGCTGCGCCGCCGTGGGCGCCGACTTGCCGACTTGCAGGTGGCGCGCCAACGCGCGCACCGTCGTGAAGCGGAACAGGTCGGTCACCTGCAGGTCCACGCCGAGCCGCTGCACGATCTCGCGATGCACGCGCACGGCCAGGATGCTGTGCCCGCCGGAGTCGAAGAAGTTGTCCTCGACGCCGACCGCCTCGGTGCCCAGCGCCTGCTTCCAGATCGACAGGATGGTGTCCTCCGTCGCGTCCGCTGCTTGCGAGATCGATTTCTTGGCACTGACGCCAGCGGCCTCCGGCGACGGCAACGCCTTGCGGTCGACCTTCATGTTCGGCGTGCGCGGCAGGTCGGGCAGCGCCACGAAGTGACTTGGCAGCATGAACTCCGGCAGCAGCGCGCGCAGGTGCAGGCGCAGGTCCTCGACCTTGGGCGCCGTGCCGCGCGCCACGTAGTACGCCACCAACCGCGTCTCCCCGCCCTCGCTGCGCGCCGTGACGACGTTCTCGCGCACCGAAGCATGTTGGCTCAGCGCGGCCTCGATCTCGCCGAGTTCGATCCGGTAGCCGCGCACCTTCACCTGGTTGTCCTTGCGGCCCAAGTATTCGAGCACGCCATCGGCACGCCACCTGGCCAGGTCGCCCGTCGCGTACATCATGGCCCCTTGCCGGATGGTATCGCCGCCCACGAACGGATCGCCGACGAAGCGCTCGGCCGTCATCTCGGGCCGCCGGAAGTAGCCCGCCGTCACGCCCGCCCCGCCGATCCAGAGTTCGCCGACATCACCCGGAGGCACCGGCTGCCGATTGCCGTCGAGCACGTAGACGCGCTGGTTCGCCAGCGGCCGACCGATCGGCACCGGCTCGTCGGTTCCCACGCGCATCGTCGTCGACCACACTGTCGTCTCCGTCGGGCCGTAGACATCGTGCAGATCAGGCACCAGAGCGTGCAGCTCGCGCGCCAACGCACCGGGCAGCGCCTCGCCGCCGACGAGCATGTGGAGCAACCCGCGCAGTGCGGGCTTGGCGGCAGGGTCGAGCAGCAGCATGCCTGCCATCGACGGCGTGCACTGGAAGTGCGAGACCGCGTTGGCCGCTAGCAGCTCGGGGACCGTCGCTGGCACTGCACCACCAACCGCCGCCTCGGCAGCCGCTGTCGCCTTGACCGCCGTCGCTGTGTCGCAGCGCCGTTTGAGCTCGAGCAACCGCGGCAGGCTCTGCATGACGACGTCCGTCGGCACGCCAAAGTCGACCAGACACGCGATCTCGTCGACGTCGATCGAACGCAACCGATCGACCATCGCCACGCAGCTCTCGGGCGTGCCGAACAAGCCGCTCTGGCGGTAGTAGCGCTCGAACGAGAACTCGAGCAACGCCTCGAAATCGGCCGGCGTCAGGCCGCCGTTCAACAGGGCATCCATCTCGCCAGGCTTGTCGACGCGCTGTTTGAACGCCGGGAACGACCACGCGGCCTGCTTGACGAGATCGAGACTGCTCCGCAGGTAGCCCTTCATCGGTTCGCGCACGATCTCGCGCACAAGCACTTCGTCGTCGCCGACGAACGTGTGCAGCATCAGCGTGACCTTGCCTTCGCCAGCGTGCCCCGCGGCGCGCCACGCCTGCCGATAGGCCGCGAGCTTCTGGGCCAGTTCTTCCACGCTCTGGCCGAGCAGGTGGGTCAACACGTTGGAACCCGACTCACCCGCCTGACGGTACGTCTCCGGGTTGCCGGCGACCGTGACCCACGTCGGCAGCGTCTTCTGCACCGGGCGGGGCAGGGTCTTGATCGCGATCGGCTTGCCGTCGTGGCCCGGGAACTCGATCGCCTCGCCGCGCCACAGCGCCTGGACCTGGCGAATGCTCGTGAACAACACGTTCTTGCGGTCGGCGAAGTTCTCGGGCCGCAGCACGAAGTCGCGCCCGTGCCAGCCAGCCGCGAAGGCGATGGCGACCCGGCCGCGCGACAGGTTGTCGACGAGCGACCAATCCTCGGCGATGCGGATCGGGTGGTGCAGCGTCGCGACACACGAACCGGCGCGGATGCCGACGTTCTTGGTGATCGCGGCGACCGCCGCGCTGACCACCGCGGGATTCGGATAGAGCCCACCGAACGCATGGAAGTGTCGTTCCGGTGTCCACACGGCTTCGAACCCAGTCTGGTCCGCGAAGCGCGCGCCCTCCATCAGCAGGCGGTACTTGTCTTCGGCGTGTTCGCCTTCGTCGCTCGCAAAGTAGAACAGACTGAACGAGATCGGGCGCGCCTGCACCGCCGGCTTCGCCTTGGCCTGGTTGGCCAAAGCACCTTCGCCCGCATGCACCACGACCGTGAAGCCGCGGCACAACGTCCACAGCAGTTCGAGCACGGAGATGTCGAACGACAGGCTCGTCACCGCGAGCCACACGCCGGGTTCGGTGCCGAGCACGCGGTCCATGCCGACGAAGAAGTTGGTGACGTTGCGGTGGCGCACCATCACGCCCTTGGGGCGCCCCGTCGAACCCGACGTGTAGATCAGGTAGGCGAGTTCTTCGCCCGTGACCACGTCGTCCGACAGCACATCTGCCGTGCCGATCGCTTCTGCGTCGGCGTCGAGCAGGATGCGCGGGCACGCCGCCGTCGGCGCCGACGGCAGGCTCTGCCGGTCGGACACCAACGCCGCCAACTCGGCATCACCGGCCATGAACTGCAGCCGCTCGCGCGGGTACGACGGATCGAGCGGCACGTAGGCGGCACCACAGCGCAACGTCGCCAGCACGGCCGTCACCATGCCAAAGCCGCGCTGGGTGCAGATGCCGACCCGATCGCCGACGCCGACGCCGCGGCCTCGCAGCCAGCCCGCCAGGCGCTCGACATCCTGCAGCAACTCGCCGTACGTCAATGAATCTTTGCCCACTTTCAGCGCCGCGCGCTGGGGCATCCGGCGCGCCACGTCGGCGAACTGCCGGTGCACACACGCTTCGGCCGGCGCTGGCACCTCGGTCGCGTTCCACGTGCGCAGCACCTGCTCGAGCTCCGCTTCGTCGAGCATCGGCACCGCCACCAGCGCCTGCGCCTGATCGCGGTGGCACGCGCGCGCGAAGATCTGCAGCCGCGCCGCGAACGTTGCCACATGCGTCGGCGACAGAGCCTTCTGGTCGAAG
>JBDSBS010000352.1:0-4288 GCA_039921435.1 Planctomycetota bacterium
CAGTCGCGCGAGGAGCCCGTGCCGTACTCCTTGCCCGCGAGGATGACGAGCGGGGTGCCCGCGGCCTTGTAGCGGGCCGCCGCGTCGAAGATCGAGATCACCTCGCCGGTCGGGAGATGGCGCGTGACGCCGCCCTCGGTGCCCGGGGCGAGCAGGTTGCGCAGGCGGATGTTGGCGAACGTGCCGCGCGTCATGACGCGGTCGTTGCCGCGGCGCGCACCGTACTGGTTGAAGTCGGCCTGCTCGACGCCGTTCTCGATGAGGTAGCGGCCGGCCGGGCTGTCATTCTTGATGTTACCGGCGGGGGAG
This sequence comes from Planctomycetota bacterium, assembly GCA_039921435.1. Taxonomy (GTDB): domain Bacteria; phylum Planctomycetota; class UBA1135; order UBA1135; family UBA2386; genus DASVAL01. The sequence continues at coordinate 310 of JBDSBS010000352.1, forward strand.
ATGTGGTCGGTCGTCACCGAATCGCCGAGCACGGCCAGCGCGCGCGCGCCGAGGATCGGCGTGATCGATCCGACCGCGCGGCCCATCGTCTGGAAGAACGGCGGCTCCTGGATGTAGGTGCTCTTGGTGTCGAACGGGAACAGGTCGCTCTTCTTGGCCGTGATCCTTCGCCACGCGGGTGGGCCCTGGTCGACGTTGCCGTACATCTCGAGGAACGCCTCGGGCGACATGCTGCTGGCGATGGCGTCGGTGATCTCCTGCTGGGTCGGCCAGATTTCGCGCAGGTAGACCGGCTTGCCATGGTCGTCGATGCCGAGGTGTTGCTGTTCGAAGTCGATGTCGACGGTGCCGGCCAGCGCGTAGGCGACGACGAGCGGGGGCGAAGCCAGGTAGTTGGCCTTGACGTCGGGGTTGACGCGGCCCTCGAAGTTGCGGTTGCCCGACAGCACGGCGGCGGCGACGAGGTTGCCCGCCTTGATGGCGCCCGAGACCGCGGCCGGCAGCGGACCGCTGTTGCCGATGCACGTCGTGCAGCCGTAGCCGACGACGTGGAAGCCGATCTGTTCGAGCGCTGGCAGGAGGCCCGCCTTGACGAGGTAGTCGGTGACGACGCGCGAGCCGGGAGCCAGCGACGTCTTGACCCAAGGCTTGCGCGTCAACCCGCGCGCGGCGGCCTTCTTCGCGAGAAGACCCGCGCCGAGCATCACCGACGGATTGCTCGTGTTGGTGCACGACGTGATCGCAGCGATCACGACGGCGCCGTGCGCGATCGTCACCGCGGTCTCGTCGGCGACCACGGCGGTGGCCGAGAGCTGCTCGCCAAACAAGCCAAAACCGCGGTCCTTGACGTTCCTGGCCAGGTTCTCGCGGAAGTCGTGGCGCATGGCCTTCATCGGCACGCGGTCCTGCGGGCGCTTGGGCCCGGCGAGGCTCGGTACGATGGTCGACAGGTCGAGCGACAGCGTCGACGTGTATTCCGGCGTGGGGGCATCGGCCGTCCAGAACAGTGACTGCGCGCGGTAGTACGCTTCGACGAGCGCGACCAGCTGCTTGCTGCGGCCCGTGCGTTCGAGGTAGCGGCACGTCTCGGTGTCGACGGGGAAGAAGCCCATCGTCGCGCCGTACTCGGGCGCCATGTTGGCGATCGTCGCGCGGTCGGCGAGCGACATCTTGGCGATGCCGCTGCCGTAGAACTCGACGAACTTGCCGACGACGCCGTGCATGCGCAGCTGCTGCGTGGCCGTGAGCACGAGGTCGGTCGCGGTCGCACCTTCGGGCAGCTCGCCCTTCAGTTCCATGCCGACCACTTCGGGCAGCAGCATGTAGGTCGGTTGGCCCAGCATCACGGCTTCGGCTTCGATGCCGCCGACGCCCCAGCCGAGCACGCCGAGACCGTTGATCATCGTCGTGTGCGAGTCGGTGCCGACGAGGGTGTCGGGGAACGCGAGCGTGTCCTTGCCCTCTTGCTTGGTGAGCACGCCGCTGGCGAGGTACTCGAGGTTGACCTGGTGCACGATGCCCATGCCCGGCGGTACGCAGCGGAAGTTGGTCAGCGACTGCTGGCCCCATTTCAAGAACTCGTAGCGTTCGCGGTTGCGCTGGAACTCGAGTTCGAGGTTGGCGCGTTCGGCGTCCTTGTTGGCAAACGAGTCGACTTGCACCGAGTGGTCGATGACGAGGTCGCACGGCACCAGCGGGTTGATCTTGCTCGGGTCGCCGCCGAGGCGCCGCATCGCTGCGCGCATCGCGGCGAGGTCGACGACACACGGCACACCCGTGAAGTCCTGCAGCACGACGCGGCCGGGCAAGAACGGGATCTCCACTTGGCCGGCGGTGCTCGGACTCCAGCCGGCGATGTTCTGCACGTCCTTCTCCTGCACGACGTAGCCGTCGAGGTTGCGCAGGGCCTGCTCGAGCAGCACGCGGATCGAGTAGGGCAGGCGACTGAGCTTGCCGAAGCCCGGCTGGCCCGGGCTGCTCTTCTCAAGGGCCGGCAGTGAGAAGTAGGTGTAGGTCTGCTTGCCGACCTTCAGGGTGGAACGGGACGCGAACGGATTCCTGACGGGCATGGTGTGGGCCTCGGCGGCTGACCGAGCCAGACGAGGGGCAAGCGTTCTACCCGTTGGGGCTACGGCAGGCAAAAACCGCGGTCGAGAAGGCGGGGCTTCAGTTCCATGCCCGAACGGCCGATGGCATGGCCACGATGAAGTTCCCCCCGCTTCGCTCGCTCCTCATTCTCTTGGTCGCGCTGGGTGCCGCCTGCTCAACCGTGAACCAGACGGCCGACCTCGCCGAGAACGACCTGCTCTACGTCGCCGTGCCGTTCTTGAGCAAGGCGCCTGGCGACCGCGTGCTGTTCGTGGCGCCGATTGCGGACGTGCGCGACCAGCTCGTGCTGCCGACCAACGAGCGCGGCTTTCCGATCTCGTACGGTGGCGACGACTTCTGGGACCGGCCCATTGGCGCGATGGTGCACGACGTGCTCGTGCGGCAGTTGAAGAGCAGTGGGCTGTTCACGGCGGTGGTAGACGAGCCGCTGGCGGAGGCACTGGTGCTGAAGCCGATCTTGGTCGCATTCACGACGGGGCAGACGGAAGCGATCTCGGGCTCGCGCTCGTTCGCCGAGGTGAACCTGCGGCTCGAAGTGCTCGGGCCGGCCGACGGCGATGGGCAGCGCGCGGCGCTGTTCACGCAGGACTGCAAGAACCGGCAGATGTCGGAGCTCGAACTCAACCCGGTCAGTCCGTTCCGGCTGGTCGGGCGCGCGCTGCAGATGAGCATGTCGAAGGCACTGACGTCGCTCGACGGCAGCAACGTGGGTCGGCGCGGTGTGCCGATGACGGCGGCGGCGGCGAGCGAAGCGACGGCGGTGCCGGGGCGCGAGTAGGTCGAGGCGCGGCGTCGCTGGGAGAGGAGATCGACGCGGTCGATCGGGCGCCGTCGACGAGAACCGCGGCGGTGGCCGCCGTACCAGGTCGCGCCTCTCTGCCAACGCCCTGACCGGTCCCCGCGGCAAGCGGCGAACCTTACGCCGCCGTCAGCGGCGCCAGTTCCTCTGGGGCAAGCGGCGCATGCCCGAGCCGCGTCAGCAGCTCGTTGAACTGACTCGGCACCAACCGCGACGGCGCCGTGATCTCGATGCCGATCGGGCGCCCATCCGCGGCGTAGTCAACGACGAGCCCGCCTTCGGCCTCTTCACAGCGCACACTGGTGTCGCCTTCGCGTCGCGCGAAATGGTAGTACGCCGCCAGCGGGCGGCCTTCCTTGAACGCCACTTCGAGGTATTCCTGCTTCATCGTCACTCCACGGAGAACGCGGTGATCACGACCAACCGTTGCCCTTTGGCTCTGGCTCCACGATGACACGCCATGGCCGCGCGTCGAGATGCGCATCGATGATCCATCGACCGGGCATCGCGTCGGCACGGCACGTCACCGCATCTCGATCATCCGGCGCAGGTCGATTTCGGAGAACCCCCGATCAACCATTCGAACCATTCGCTGACGAAGGTGCCCGCTCAGTTCGATTTCCCAGTGCCACCATTCAGTATTCAGGCCGCCGGTTCACGACACCCCCGTCGATCGCGGTCCCACCGCAGATGTGCCGACGCAGCCACCTCGCCGCCAAGACCTTGGTCTGCCATCAAAGCCCACAGACTCCTTCGAGCCCTGTCGGGATCCCCATGACCACGCGGACTCGCAGTGCTCTGTGATCAGCAACTGCGCAGCGGTAGCAGTTCGTGCGCAGGAAAGTGTCGTCTGATGCGGAAAGGCAACCGCCGGCCCCGTACTGTGTTCACCCTCCAATGTTGAACGACACCGAGATCGCACCACACGACCTGCAGCTGACCGCCAAGGCCGCCGGCTTCGCGCGCCGCGGGCAACCGTGGTTCTTCGCCAACGACGTCACCCTCGGCAGTCTGCTGCCGCCTCGCCTCGTGCGCGTGCGCGACGAAGGCGGGCGCGACCTGGGTCTCGGC
>JBDSBS010000353.1:0-2617 GCA_039921435.1 Planctomycetota bacterium
ATGGCTCGAACTTCTCGGTAACCGTTGTCGTGGCTTCAGCTTAGGTGATGCATCTGGAGATGGCATGTATTTGCCCCCCGGCGCGGGTGGGGTGGACTATGGTGTGCTCGCCTCCTATGTACGTCGCACTGGAGCACCGACTCCAGCCGTACTCGAGCTAGATCTCTCCACCCCTCCGGGAGAACTGGCTGGTATGCGTTCCTGCCTAGACAAGTACGGACTGTAGCAGCCCTCTGGGCTGCGCCGATGCCCCTCCCTGTGACATGAACCCCACCCCGCTGGCCGAACACCCTCCGCACACGTCCCCTCGGGCGCGCATGGAGGCCTTGCGACGGGTGCTCACCGGTCGGCAACGCCTCCTCGTCCTGACCCACAACAACCCGGACCCCGACTCGCTCGGGGGCGCGGTGGGGCTGCAAGAGTTTGCACGACTCGTCGTGGGCGTGCCGAGCAAGCTCGCCATCACCGGCAAGATCCTGCGCGCCGAGAACCAGGCCATGGTGCGCGAGCTCGGGATCCAGATGGATCGGCTCGATACGGTGAAGCTGACGGACTTCGATTGTGTTGCCCTGGTCGACACCCAGCCAGGCTTCGGCCACACGTTCGTGCCGCTGGGCGTCACCGTCGACATCGTCATCGACCACCACGTCTGCGCCGAGACGAGCCCGCGTCTGCGCGACGTGCCGTTCGTCGACGTGCGGCCCGACGTCGGGGCGACCAGCACCATGGTGGCAGGCCACCTGCTCGAAGCCGGGGTCGAACCGAGCCGCGGGGCGGCGACCGCGCTCGCCTACGGCATCAAGACCGACACCGCCGATCTGTCGCGCAACGTTAGCGATCTGGACCTGCGCGTCTGGGACTTTCTGTCGCCCCTGATCGATCGCCAGAAGCTGGCGGCGATCACGAGCCCGCGCTTGCCGGTCGCCTACTTCCAGACGCTCAAAGACGCCCTGACCAAGGTGCGGTTCTACGATGGGCTCAGCCTGTGTTCGCTCGGGCGCACCGGCAGCGCCGAGATGGTCGCCGAGGTCGCCGACCTCTTGCTGCGCATGGAAGGGGTACGCGCCGTCTTCTGCGGCGGCCTCGTCGGCAGCAACTACTACGTCTCCGTGCGCACCGAGGTCGGCGGCGACGCCTGGCACCTGATCCGCGAGGGCATCGAGGGGGAAGGAGGCTCGTGCGGGGGCCATGGTTCGGTCGCCGGCGGTACGATCCTGCTCGACCCGGCCGACTCGCGCACCCTGCGCCGACTCGAGCGGCGCCTCGAGCGCAACGTGCTGCGTGCGATGAGTATCTCCGGTGGCAACGCCGCAACGCTCAGCGAGCACGACGACTGAGATCCGGGTGGCATTGAGACGGCCATCGGTGGCATCGGGTTGGCAGAACTGCCAATGCCGGCCACCGGTACCGAAGGGGTGTTCGGGCCAAGGTCCGCGTTGCGGCGCGGTCCATGCCAATGCCGTATGCTTGTGCACCCGCAATGCGAAGCTTCCTCATCCATGTTTTGATCCTCGTGGCCGCTGTTGGCGTCGGCCCCGGATCCGTACCGCGGTTGGTGGTGGCCTCCGACGCTCAGTGCCCGATCGAGGGTTGCGGCAGCGGTTCTCCCGAGGGAGGGCTTGCCCAAGATGGTCTTTCCCACGCGTTGGTCGGAGCGGCACTCGGTCAGTTGAAGTTCGTGCCGAATCGTGGCCAGTGGCACGACGCCGTGCGCTTCACCGCCCTCGGCGACACCATTGGCTGGTTGCACGACGATGGGTTCACGCTGCGCTTCGAACGCTGGACCCGGCCGGCGCAGGAGAGCGGGATCCCGGGCAGTGAATTCCCAGCCGGTGAGATCCCAGCCGGTGAGATCCCAGCCGGTGGCGCGCCCGCCAGCATGGAGCGAACGCAGTCGGGCTGCGTGGTTCGCACACGCTTCGCCTCTGCCAGTGTGCCGACCTTCGTAACCGGAGCCGAAGTGCCGGGCTTGCACCACTTCTTCCTCGGCAACGATGCAGCGCGTTGGCACAGCGACATTCCGGGATTCGCGACGGTCTGCATGCAGGGTGTGCTGCCTGGTATCGACGTGCTGTTTCGGCCTCTGCCCGACGGTTGCCGCGGTCCGTTCGAATACGACCTGATGTTGGCGCCAGGAGCCGATCTGTCGAGGTTCGAGGCGATCTGCGAGGGTGTGTCGTCGCTGCACATCGACGCCAGCAGTCGCCTAGTTGCTCGCATCCCCACGCCCGACGGCGATAGCGAGCTGATCCAGGATGCGCCGATCGCCTGGCAGGATACGCCACAGGGCCGCCGACCTCTGCACGTGCATTTCCGCTTGATCGGCGAGCACAGCTACGGCTTCGCGGCGGACGATCTCGACCCGGAGTTGTCGGCGACCGTCGACCCCGGCGTCATTTGGGGCACCTTCCTCGGCGGCGGTGCGACCGACAGCGTCAGGGCGCTGCGATGGCGGCCAGGTCGAGGCATTTGGGTCGGCGGTTGGGCCGGCTCGACGGACCTTCCGACGACCATGGGAGCCTACCGAGTGACTGGCGGCGCCGATGCGTTCCTCGCACGCCTCACCGACACGGGCTCACTCGTCTTCGCGAGCTATCTCGGCGGTGCGCTCGGCGAG
>JBDSBS010000354.1:0-4743 GCA_039921435.1 Planctomycetota bacterium
CACGGTCGAGCTCGCCAGTCTGTTGCCCGCCCGGTTGCTGGCGCCCGTCTTCGCGGCGCAGGATCTCGGGCCAGGACTCGAAGGACCCGTCACGCTGCGGTTCGAAGCGCGCCACGATGGCAGCGGCATCGCGGTCTCGTCACTGCGCGTGCGCTCGGCGCCCGAGTCGCCCGTCGAGGTCGCGATCGATGGCGACGGTGCGCTGCCTGTGCACTGGTCGGGTGGTTCGGAATTGACGCTGCTCGAAGCGGGAACGTTCGTGCTGCAAGTGCACGTCAAGCGGTCGGTATCCGGCGCCGCAGACCTGCCGCTGTCGTTCGACGGCACGCTGCGCTTGCAAGCGGGTTCGACGGAGTTGGGGCCGTTCCAACTGGAGATCGGCCCGGGCCGTTTGCGCGGCGAGATCCGAGCCGGGCGCGGGATCGGGGTCGCGATCGACGGTGTTGGCGATCTCACCGAGACACCCATCGCGGTCTCGCTCGACCTCGACGAGTTCGACTTGACGCAGTTGCCCGCCGGACTGGTCGAAGGCCTGGCGCTGCGCGGCCGCGTCACTGGGCATGTTCGCGTCGCCGGTTCTCCGCGCGCATTCACGCCCGACGTCGAGCTGATGCTGACGGACGGGGAGCTGCGTGGCGACGGCTTGCCGACGGTGACCAGTGCCATCTGTCGCGTGACGGCGAGCGGGAGCGCGGATGCGCCGGACAGCCTGCTACTCGAAGCGAATCTGTCGGCCATGCTCGCACCCGACACTGCACCCGAGTTCGGTTTCGACTCCGCGGTAGCACTGGTTGCCAAGATCCGTTGCGACGAGAGCGGCACGGTGCTGGAGCCGACGGTGTTGTCGGTCGGCGGCGGCGAGCTGGCGATCGAATTGGCCTCGAACCTGCGGCGCTCGCAGTTGCTCGCGGGCACGTTCGACGCGGCGGCGACGACGCTCACGGGCAAGGTTGGCCTGCGCGAGTTCTCGCTCGACAAGCTGCCCGCGGCGGTGCTCGGCCTGGGCTCGCTCGGGGGCGTGGTCACTGGCGAAGTGGCGCTCGATGGCACGTTCGGGCCAACGTTCGGACCCGCAGCGCTGCGTTCGGTGCGGTTGTCGCTGCGCGACGGCGAGATCAAGGCGGCCAACCTGCCGCGCATCGAACACGTGTCGGCCGAAATCGTCGGCGACCCGCACGAGCTGACACTGCGTTCGCTGGAAGGCACGCTCGGCGCTGGACGTTTCTCGGCGCGAGGCACCTTGTCGCAGCCCGACGCGTTGCTCGCAGAGTCGTACGAGCATGCCAAGGTCGAGCTGAAGGTCACGGGCGAGGACGTGCTGCTGTACCGCGGCGAAGGCGCGAAGGTCCGGGCCAGCTTGGATGTGACGGCATCCGGCACGCCACAGGCACTCGCGGTCGGCGGCGAGGTCGCGCTCGGTCGGGGCAGCAAGTACGTGCGACGCATCTCGGTGCTGCCAGACCTCAGTGCGCATGGGGGTGCTACCGCCAACGAAGGGCTGCGCTTGGCCGAACTGCCGCCCGCCATCGGCGACCGCCTGGAGTTCGACGTCGCGATCAAGACCAACGAGCCCTTCGAGGTCCGCACCAGCGTCTTCGATTCCGAAGTCGACGTCATTGCCCATCTGCGCGGCAAGGGCAGCTCGCCGCGCGTCGAAGGCACGATGGCGCTGCGGCGCGGCATGCTGCGTTTTCCCGGCGCCAACCTGCGCATCACGAGCGGGCTGTTGACCTTCAAGCGCGCCGAGCCGCTGTTCCCCGAGTTGCTGGTGCAGGCCGAGGGCAAACGCATGGGCTTCGTGATCTCGATGACGATCACGGGTCGCTACGACCAACCCCAGGTGCAGCTCTCCTCGGTGCCGCCGCTGCCGCCGCAGGACCTCATCGTGCTGCTCACGACGGGTCAGCTGCCGAGCACGTTGGCCGACCGCGGTGCCGAAGGGCAGGCGCGCTTCCTCGGCGGCTACCTCGCCTTGGAGGTGTTCGAGACCTACTTCGGCAGCGACAGCACCGAACGTGGCGAGAGCCTGTTCGATCGCGTGACGGTCGAGACGGGACGCGAGGTCAGCAAGAACGGCACCGAGAGCATCCTCGTCGAGTTCGAACTGACGCCGACACTCTCGGTGCAGATCGAGCGCGATGCCTACGAGGACTACAACCTTGGCTTCGTGCTGCGGTTCAGGTTCCGATGAAAGGCGCGCTCGGGTTCGGGTTCGAGTCGGGCCGTCGGGGCCGTCGGGGCCACGGTGCCGCGTGCCTCGTAGTTGGTGCCATGCGTTGCCTGGGCGCCCTGCTATTGGTGCTGGTGTTTCCGGCCTGCAGTGTGCTCGAGCCGTCCTACACCGCCGACGCGCCGGGCCCCGAGGGCAAGGCACCGGTCACGGTCACGATCGACATCGAGGGCAACGACGGCCTCGGTTCGGTAGTGCTGCGGCGGCGCGTCGAGGACTACATGTTTGACCTCTCGCGCGATCCGACGCGGGAGTCCGCGGTCTACGATGCGGCGCTCGAAATCGAGGACTACTACCGCACCGAGGGCTACCCGGTCGCGAAGGTGGACTACGTCTACTCGCCGCCGGCCGAAGCAGCGCCGTGGCCAGCGTCCGTGCACGTGCTGTTGAAGGTGCGCGAGGGGCCGCTCGTCACCGTCGCGATGACCCTGTCTGGCAACACGGCGTTCCCGACCAAGCAGTTGCTGGCCCTGTGGTCGCGCAAACGCGGCGGCACGTTCGCTCTCGGTGGCGTGATCTTCGTCGAGTCCCAAGTGCGTGCGTTCGTCGAAGAGCTGCGCGCCTTCTACCGCACGCAGGCCCGTCTCGATGCGGTCGTCGTCGGGCCGCAGCTCGAGGTGGACCTCGAGCGGAGGCAGGCCACCGTGCACATCGAGATCCAGGAAGGTTCCGAGCACACGATCCGCACCGTCGAGGTCGCCGAGGCGATTCGGACGGCACTAGCCACCGACCTGCCGGCGCCGCCCGTGGGCAAGCCCTACACACAGAGCGAGATCTATACGTACCGCAACGCGATCCGCAATGCGCTGCGTCGGCGCGGCTATCCGAACCCACGCATCGAGGTCGACGGCAGCCCTATGCAAGGTGAGGCCCACGCCTGGCGCCTCGCGGTCACGGGCGAGCCTGGCTCGCTCGCCACCGTTGCCACAGTAGGTGTCGCCGGCAACGCGAAGACGATCGACGGCGTGATCCTGGACAAGCTCGCGCTGCACGAGGGCGACCGCTACGACGGCACCAAGATCGACACGGCGCTGCTGAAGCTCTACCGCACCGGGCTGTTCCGCAAGGTGGAGATCCAGGAGCAACCGGTCGAAGACGATCCATCCCGCCTCGGGCTCGCGATCCAGGTGGAGGAGAACGACTCGCGCGCGGTCGAGTTCTTGGCTGGCTACGGTTCGTACGAGCAGTTGCGCGGTGGCTTGCGGCTCGAGGAGCGCAACGTGTTCGGCACCGGCCGCGGCGTGTCGAACGAGAACACCATCAGCCAGAAGGGTTACTCGACCGGGCTCACGTTCACCGATCCCGATTTCTTCTCGACGGGCACGACCCTGACGGTGAACGGCGAGCACTTCCGGCGCGAGGAACCGTCCTTCACCGACGTCGCGGTCGGCGGCACCGTTGCGCTGGCTCGGCAGTTGGTCAGCTCCGTGATGGCGCGCATCGGGTACACGTACTTGGACCGCACGGATGCCGAGGCGTTCACGGCGGGGGCGCAGAACCAGCTCGTCGACTTCGTCGAGGGCAAGGTCTTCTTCGAACTGCGCAATGACCGCCGCGACAACCTGTTGTTTCCCAAGTCTGGCCACGCGGAGTTCTTGGCCTTCGAACGCATCGCTCCGGAGTTCGGTGCCAGCGTCGACCTCGACCGCGTCATCTTCCGAGCCGTCGGGCACATCCCCTTCTTCGACCCCGTGCGCCTCGTCTTGCGCAGCGAGCAGAGTGTGCTGTGGCCGCACGCAGGGTCCGCGGCAGTGCCGCTGCAGCTGCGTTGGTTCAACGGCGGCGAGAGCACGGTGCGTTCGTACCGCGAGTCGCAGCTGGGCCCGAAGGACAGCACGGACCAGCCGATCGGCGGTGAGTTCCGCAACATCTTCAGCGCCGAGTTGCGGTTCCCGCTGTGGCGCACGCTCGAACTCGGGCTCTTCGCCGACGCCGGCAACGTCGGTGGGCGCGTGCAGGACTTCTCGCTCGACGACATGGGCTACGCAATCGGTGCTGGCCTGCGCCTCTTGCTGCCGATCGGTCCCGTGCGCCTCGATGCCGGTTGGAATCCAGACCAAAAGCCCGGCGACGTCGAGTGGGCTGTGCACCTCAGCGTCGGCTACGCGTTCTAGCCGGCCAGGTTCACGATTGGAGTCGACCCATCTGGCCGGACTCGTAGTCGCGCATCGCAGCGCGGATCTCCGCTTGCGTGTTCATGACGAACGGGCCGTAGCCGACGACGGGCTCGGCGATGGGTTCGCCGGCCAGCACGAGCAGCCGCGCGTCCGCGCCCATGGCCTGCATGCGGAAGGTGCTCGGCAGCGGATCGAGCATCGCGAGTTCGGTCGCCTGCACCTCGCTCGCATCGGACGCCTCGGACGCATCGCCGGCGCGAACGCGGCCACTCTGCACGAGCAGCATGGTGGTGTGTCCGGTGGGCATGGCAAGATCCACGACTCGATCGCCTCTTAGGCGCACGTCCCAGAGCTCGATTGGGGTGAAGGTAGTGGCGGGGCCTCGAACGCCGCGGA
>JBDSBS010000355.1:0-3308 GCA_039921435.1 Planctomycetota bacterium
CCCGGCGACAACTGCCAGGAGTGCGATCACTAGAAACACCATGCGACAAGTCTGTCTGCAGCCCGATCGTGCCGACAGTGGCAGGAATGCCAGTGTTCATTGAGTTACTGCCAAGTCCGTGCAAGTATGAGCTCATGAAAAATGTCGTTGTCATCGTCCAGGACGGAGCCGAGCCTTTCGGGCTCGGCGGCATCTGCGAGGTGTGGGCCGAGCCGTATCACGCCGAGGACGACAACCCGGTGTTCGATTTCACCGTGTGCACGCCGCGGCCCGGGCGCGTGCGCGGCGCCTCGGGATTCGACCTCTTTGTCGAGCACGGGCTCGACGCGGTTGAGCGCGCAGATCTGGTGTGCATCGCGCCCAAGCGGGAGTTTCTTGAACCGGCGCCCGAGGTCGCGGACGCGGTGCGTCGCGCGTACGAGCGCGGTGCAATGATCTTTGCGCACTGCACGGCGGCCTTCCTCCTGGGTGAGGCGGGCCTGCTTGACGGACGCACCTGCACCACGCATTGGCGATATGGCGCACTGTTGGCCGAGCGCTTTCCGCAAGCCAACGTCGATGCGGACGTCCTCTATGTTCAGGACGGCACGATCCTCACCGGTGCGGGCTCCGCGGCCGGCATCGATGCGGCGCTGCATCTGATGCGGCAGAAGTACGGCGCCCGCGCCGCGGCCAACACCGCGCGGCGCATCGTGTTGCCGCCACATCGTGAGGGCGGCCAGGCACAGTATGTGCGCACGCCGATGGGCCAGACCGAGTGTGACACGCTTGCGCCTCTGCTCGCCTGGGCTAGTGATCATCTCGACGAGTCGTTGTCGGTCGACAAGCTCGCAGCGCAGGCGCACATGTCCGCGCGCACGTTCGCCCGCCGCTTCCGAGATGAGACTGGCACAACGCCGCTGCAATGGCTCACCAGTCAACGGCTCTCGTTGGCCGAGGAGATGCTGGAGAACTCCACGCTTTCGGTCGAGCAGATCTCCACCAGAGTGGGGTTCGGCAACGCGGCGACGCTGCGCCATCACTTCGGCGCGGCCCGCGGAACCACCCCCCAGCGCTACCGCAAGACATTCGGCCACGTCGGCGACGCAATCGTCGGAGCATAGGACGCGCGCGGATGCTCGGCCCATCCGCCCGTTACGCTCAGGTCGTGAGAAGGACGGGACTTGAGTTCAGCACCGCCCTGGCGGTCGCCAGCGTCATCGCGGCTGCGATGGTTGCCTGGCAGATTGGCCTGCCACTTCGCGATCCCGACGGAGCCACCGGACCCACCTACGTCAGGTTGCCCGTCGTCGTGCTCGTCGTCTTGATGATCGACATCGTCCCGCGGGTTGTGGCGCGAGCGGCCGCGTGGGGTGACGCCCGTCGTGCTCTCGTCGAAGTTCTGGGTGAACGATGGACGCCCGCCAACGTCAGGTTCACGTTCGTCGGGCTGGCCGGCTGGTATGCCACGTACGCTGCCGTTCGCAACCTCAAGAGTTTTGTCCCGTTCGTGAACGGCAATCTGTACGACGACGCCCTGGATCGTCTGGACCGTGCCATGTTCTTTGGGCACGCGCCGGATGCGCTGCTGCATCAGCTGCTTGGCAGCGGTTTCGCCGCGCAGGTGCTGTCGTTCTCCTATGTGCTCTGGATCGCCGCGTTGCCGGCCTCGCTAGCGTTGGCGCTCGTCTGGATCCGTCGGGTACGCGTGAGTTCTTGGTGGGTGACGGCCGTGTCAGTCGACTGGGTGCTTGGCGTGATGATCAACTACGCATTGCCGACCGTGGGCCCGATCTATGAACGGCCAGGCGACTTCAGCGGGCTCCGTGAGACCACCACGGGTGCGCTCCAACAGTCAATGTGGACCGAGCGTCTGCAGATGCTCAGCGACCCGACCCACGCCAATACTGTGCAAAATGTTGCGGCATTTGCCTCCTTGCACGTCGCGATTGCCGCTACCGCCTGCATCGTCGCGCACCGGGCGGGCCTGCACCGGACATTGGTGTGGGGTCTGCGCGCCTTCCTCGTGATGACGATGGTCGGCACCGTCTATTTCGGTTGGCACTACGTGTCAGATGTCCTGGTCGGGCTGCTGCTCGGCATACTCGGCGCGTGGATCGGCGAACGTTTTGCCACATCGGACGATGATGACCCAAGTGAGGTGCGGCGTACCTTGCCTGTCGCTGTGCGGGGGAGAGATGTGAGGCGCACATACTCCTTGGGTCGCTTTGGCGGCGCCAGCCGCTCCTCCGCAAGAGCGCGCAGGATCTCTTCGTCGACGTCGCCGACATAGGCGGCGCATACCCGCTGGCCCCAGCGTTCGTCGTCCCGCGCGAACACCGCGAGATCGATCAGACCCGCAGCGCCCTCCAGCGCGGCTTCAACTTCGGCCGGATAGACATTGACTCCGCCGCTGATGATGAGGTCCTCGCGCCGAGAGTCGAGATACACCAGGCCATCCTCGATTCGGCCCAGGTCGCCGACGGTGAATGCTGGCCCGTCGGGCGTGCTCTTCCACGCATGAGCAGTCTTGCCGGGGTCGTTCCAGTAGCTGAAGTGCCCCCAGTCGGGAACCGTGCACCACAGCTGCCCGTTCTCATCTGCTGACATCACACGGCCTGGTCTGGCCCGACCCAGCGTGCCGGGATGGGCGCTCCACTCAGACGCTGGACAGGCAGTGAACTGCCCTTCAGTCGATCCGTAGAACTCCCAGACCACCTCAGGTCCGAAGAGTTCGTGCGCCCGACGTCGTACGGGTTCGGGGCACGGTGCACCTGCATGGGCGACAAGTCGAAAGGACGAGGTGTTGAGAGTTGCGCCGCTCTCGTCGAGCCAGCCGAACAGTCGCTGCAGGTGTGCGGGCACGCAGAACATCGACGTCGGGCGCAACGCGCCGACCGTGTCGTAGAAGGCGGACGGCTCGAAGTGCGGGAGCACGGCGATTGACCCGCCGGCCAGCAAGGTTGCGGCCGCAAACCGCAGGGGGGCCGAGTGGTAGATCGGCGCTACGACCAGGTGCAGGTCAGAGCTGTTCAGACCCCAGAGCACCTGTTCCTCGCGGATCGACAACTCGGCGTGGTCCGGCGTGAGCATCCCCGACCACACACCCTTGGGACGCCCTGTGGTGCCGGAAGTGAAATGCATCGGCCGACACCGTGGCCAGCGGTCGATGTCGGCCGGGCTGCCTTCAAGTAGTTCGGCAAGTGAAGCGTCACTGTCGATCACGAGCGCCGGTGAGGTGTCACGGAGAATGGCGGCACGTTCGTGTGTTGTCAGTCGCGGATCAATAGGCACCGGAACCACACCGGATCGTGCCGCACCCAGTACGA
>JBDSBS010000356.1:0-6493 GCA_039921435.1 Planctomycetota bacterium
GCGAGCCTCGCGCCCGTGCTGCAGCACGTGCTCTCCGCCGAGGAGCTATCGGCGCTCGCCAGCAACGCGCACTTCGCCCCGTTGTTGGCCGCCATTGCCGGGTGAACGGAGCCATCAACTGGTCGCCACGAAGATCCTCGTTGGGCGCCGCGCCGTCCCCGTATCGCGGCAGCTACAGTCGAGTAACCTGCGAAGTGTCATGAGTGCGAAGAAGGAGCGCGACACCGATCCTAGGAGTCTGCGCCACGGGAAGTGTTTCGGCCAACACCCCAACAGTGCGATGCTCGCGGGCGCGGTGCTGTATGGGCAGTACCTCGTGATCGATCCGAACGGCCAGTTCCTCGCGTTTGCTTCGCTGAGCAACGGCATCGCCGCCCTAATCGGCAATTGACCTGATCGGCAATTGACTCGGGCTGGCCAGCCAGCGACCAGGCCTTGTCGGAATCCGTCGGTTCCCTGATCCCGCGCGCCGCGATTCGCCGCTTCTTTCGCCAGCCACGGTGGCGAACTTTGCCAACGCCGGCAGTCGAGAGGCCGATTGAGCCTCTCGCATAGCAACCTCTACTCGCCGAGACCTCCCATGAAGTGCCACAACCGAATCGTCACCTGCCTTGCCCTGCTGGCCAGCACAAGCCTTCTGAACGCGGCCACGCTCCAGCAGAAACCCGCCGCGGCCACCAAGCCCGCCATACCGTGCGTGCTCGTGCAACAGGTCAACACCGAGTCGCCCACCTCGTACGCGATGTGGATCGCCGAGGTCAACAAGGCCATCAAGGCGAAGTTCGGCTTCGACAACTACCTGCACGTCTACCTCGGCGAGGTCGCCGGACCCGACTCGGGCGTTGCGTTCGCCGTGAGCCGCGCCGACTCGTTCGCGGCGCTGGCCGCCAACTCGAAGGCGTTCGAGAAAGAGATCTCCCTCGTCGATGCGCGGCTGCACATGAGCGAGATCCGCAAGCTCGGTCCGCAGATCGCCTACAAGGCGGTGCGGTTTGACGGCGTGAACCCGGGCGCCTTCGTGCT
The DNA here is from genome assembly GCA_039921435.1 of Planctomycetota bacterium. Lineage (GTDB taxonomy): Bacteria > Planctomycetota > UBA1135 > UBA1135 > UBA2386 > DASVAL01. The sequence continues at coordinate 1,024 of JBDSBS010000356.1, forward strand.
CAACACCAAGGCCGTACTCAGCGACGAAGCGGCCTACCTGAAGGCCCTCGACGGCCTGCGCACGCTGTTCGACTCTCACGACTTCAAGGACTGCAAGATCAACTGCTACCGCATTGCCTCGGGTCGCACCGACTTCTCGCACATGATCTCGCTGAATTGCCCTTCGACCGAGCGCCGGGCCATGCTCATGGACGCCATCAACGACGAGGCATGGGCGCAAGAGTGGATCGCAAACGCGGGCAAGTACCGCACCGTGGTCAGCAACGGCAGCTACCACGACATCACCCCGCTGGCGAACTGACCGCCGTTGCTTTCGCGCGGGAAAGCATGATGCTGCACGCATGGGCGACCACCCCGTGCTGTTCATCCCCGGTCCGACCGAAGTCGACCTCGAGCTGCGTCAGATCATGGCGATGCCGCTGATCGGCCACCGCGACCCCAAGTTCACTGCGGTCGTGCAAGACGTCTGCGCCAAATTGCGCTCGCTGTTCCTGACGGCACAACCGGCCGCCTTCGAGACCTGCCCGGCGACAGCACTCATGGAAGCGGGCGTGCGCAACCTCGTGCCGCGCGGCGGTCGCACGCTGCACCTCGTCTGCGGCGCCTTCAGCAAGCGCTGGCACGAGATCGCGAAGCTCTGCGGCCGCGACGCCGAAGCGCTCACTGTGCCGCTCGGGCACACACACGATCCGGCGGTGTTGCGCGCTCGCTTGCAGAAGGGCCCACCCATAGCGGCGGTCGCGATCACCCACAACGAGACCGCCACCGGCGTGCTAGCACCGCTGCGCGAACTCGCCAGCACCGTGCGCGAACATGCCCCCGATGCGCTGCTAATGGTCGATGTCGTCACGAGCCTCGCTGGCGCCGAACTGCGCTTCGACGACTGGGGCCTCGACTTCGCGTTCGCCGGCACGCAGAAGTGCCTCGCACTGCCGCCGGGCCTCTGCACCTTCGCCGCGAGCGCGCGCGCCCTCGCTCGGGCCGCGACCGTCGAAGAGCGCGGGTTCTTGCTCGACCTGCCGCGCACCATGAAGGAGACCAATGAGGGAAAGACGCTCGCGACGCCGTGCGTGCCGCTCGTCTACGCGCTGCAGCACCAGCTCGACCGCGTCGCCAAGGAAGGACTCTCGCAGCGCTGGGCCCGGCATCTGGCGATGCGCGACACGACGCTGGCCTGGGCCGAACGCGCCGGCATGAAGCCGTTCGTCGCCAACGCCGCGGCGCGCTCACCGACCGTGAGCTGCATCGACGTCCAGGGTGCTGACGTCGACGCGTTGGCCAAGAAGGCGGCCGCCGCTGGCTTCAAACTCGACAAGGGCTACGGCGACCTGAAGGGCAAGGCGTTCCGCATCGGCCACATGGGCGATCACAGTGTCGAACGACTGCAGGGTCTACTGGCGGCGCTAGGAGCCTGAGGACCCGATCCCGTTCGACATCATGCTGATCGGCACCACACTGTCCGCACAGGGCGTCGTGCTGGTCGCGAGCGGCGGCACGTGCCTCGGTTCGCTGCAACTGACTGACACGATCGACTTCCGCGTGCAGTGACCGCACCCGCGGTCTTGCGATCGCCGCCAAAGTAGCGCTGGGCCCCACGGGGCCACAAGGCGGCATGATCCGCGGCATGACCGCCCTCGCCGCTCTCTGGCTGCCGATTCTGTTGTCGGTAGTGTTCGTCTTCCTCATCAGCTCCGTGATCCACATGGCGCTGCCGATCCACAAGAGCGACTTCATCGACTTGCCCGACGAAGACGGCGTGCGAAAAGCGATCCGCAAGGCCAACCCGGCACCAGGTCAGTACAAGGTCCCGCACGCGACATCGATGAAGGCCGCGTCGGGACCGGAGTTCCTCGTCAAGATTGAAGCAGGGTCCGGTGTTGACGATGATCGTGCGACCGAACGGCCGCTGGGCCGTGGGTGCCATGGGACCGGCACGGCGGCGACGTTCGCGTGGTTGTGGCCGACAGCGGTCTGAACCAGCGGCGTCAACCAGCGGCGTCACACAGCGGCGTGACAGCGCGGCGTGACAGCGCGGCGCCCAGGTGCCTGACGGTGCGTTCTCAGCGCCACAAGAACAACATCGCCGCCCCGAGTACCGCGAGCACGGTACCAAAGCCCCCGATCCAACCGACGCGCGCACCGTAGACCACGACGGCGACCGGAATCATGAATATCGGCGTCGTTGCCATGAGCGCTTCGGCGACGCCCGTGTGCTCCGCGTAACGCAGAGCGGTCATCGACAACCAAACACCGCTGACGGGGCCAAACAGGGCACCGAGCAACGCCGCGCGAGTCGCCCGCGCATCGGCTAGAACGGCGCGCATCGCCAACGGTCGCCGATGCACGAACAGCACGAGTTGCAGACCGAGCGTCGCCGCCAGCATGCGCACGATCGTCGCCTGCAACGGGATCACTCCTTCGGGCAGATCCGGTCCGACCTTCATCGCTGCGCGCGCGAGCACCGCGCCGCCGGCCTGACCGATGGCGCCGACGAACGCTCCCGCGACGCCGCCCCACCACTGTGCGCGCGTCAAGTTCGGCTGCCAACTCGTGCCCTCGCGATGCCGCAGCAACACGAGCATGACGCCAGTGATGGTCACGGCGATGCCGAGCACGACAGCACCGTCGGGCACGTTCCCCGTCATCAACGCGATCAGCACCGCAAACGCCGGCCAAGTCGCCATGATCACCGAACTCACGCGCGGCCCGAGTGCTGCGAGCGCGTAGAAGAAACCGAGGTCGCCGAGCGTCAGGCCTATGAGCCCCGACAGCACGAGCAGCAGCACGCGCCGTTCGGGCAGGTGCACGGGCCACAACTGCCCCGTCGTCAGCCACGCGAGCAGAAACAGCACCGGCAGTGCAGCGAACAACCGGAACTGGTTGGCCGGCACCGGCCCGACCGCCCGGCTCGCAATCGCAAACGCCGTGCTGCTGCCTGCCCAACAGACGGCGGTCAGCAGCGCGCAGATCTCGCCGAGGTAGGGCATGCAAATGGCGCGGCAGTGTGCCACCCTTGTGGTCCGGACACAACGTGAACGACGTGCTCGCCGACTACCTGCACTGCTTGCGCAGCGAACGACGCAAGAGCGACGCGACGCTGCGCGCCTACGGCAGCGACCTGCGCGCGTTCCTCGGTTGGCTTTCGGGTCTCGGCCGAGACGTGCACGCAACGAGCCGCTTCGACCTGCGCCGCTACCTCGTCGAGCTCGAACAGCAGGGTCTCGTTGCGACCTCCGTGCAACGCAAGCTCGCGAGCGTGCGCGGACTGTTCGCCTGGCTGCAGGAGAAGGGCAAGATCGCGACAGACCCTTCGCGTTTGCTCAAGGGACCGAAGGCTCCGCGTCGCGTGCCGCACTTCCTGACGCCAGTCGAAGTCGACGCACTGTTGACTCAGCCGTTCGACGAATCGCCGCAGGGTCACCGGGACCGCGCCATCCTCGAAGTGCTCTACTCGACTGGTTGCCGCGTCAGCGAGTGCGCCGGGATGCGGCTACCGCACCTCGACCTCGACGAAGGCATCGTGCGCGTGCTCGGCAAGGGTCAGAAGGAACGGCTCGCTCTGCTCGGCAAGCCGGCCTGCGCGGCGATCACCAGTTGGCTGCCCGAGCGGCAACGGCTTGTGCGCGACAACAAGCACCTCGACCCCGGCACGCTGTGGCTCAATCGCTTCGGCAAGCCGCTCAGTGCACGTTGGGTGTTCCAGACCGTCGTCGACCGCGCCCACGCAGCGGGCCTGCAATCGAAGCTGACGCCGCACGGCCTGCGCCACTCGTTCGCGACGCACCTGCTCGATCGCGGCGCCGACCTGCGCACGGTGCAAGAACTGCTCGGCCACGCGCGGCTCGTCACGACCGAGATCTACACGCACGTCTCGATCGGGCGGCTGCGCGACGTCTACGATCAAGCGCATCCGCATGGTCGGGCGCGCGATGCGTCGACGGATTGATGCGGGCTGATCGTCGAGGCGACACATCTCGCGCAGAGGCTCCTCGCTACCCCTGCGACCGGCAATCATCCGTCACGAGTTGCTGCGGTACGTGTCCCACATCACCCCGTGCCACTCCACCCACGCACGCCGCCACTCCGGCGCCGGCTCCAGTCGCATGTAGCGGTCCATGAAGTCGAAGAACGCGGGATGGTTCCAAGCAGCCTGCAGGCCGAGCAGGCGCGCCGCCAGCGCTTCGCCGACCCAACCGTTGACAGGCGCCCCGCTGCGCCACGGATTCGCCGTCCAGCGCGCGTCGTCGCGGCGCGGGTCGCTGTCGTGCGCAAATCCCCAGTCCGCCAGCCCAGCGTTCGCCGCGGTGTAGCCACCGTAGCCGCCGTTCCACACACCCGACGATGTCTCGCGCACGTAGAACGTCTGACTGTCTTCGGCGAAGACTTGTGCGCCAGCTTGTTTCGGTTGCTGCGACGCGTCGAACTCGCGCCCGATCGCCAGCATGCGCGCATCCCCGAGTGCCCGGCCCGCCAGCAGGATCGGCAGCTTGCGGCCACCGCCGTGACTGCCTGCCCCGCGCCAATGGCAGCCGCCGCGCACGCACCCGTGCAGGTCGATGCCGAGCTGGACCAATCGAACGTACAGCTCCCGCTTCTGCTCGTTGGGCACGTCGAGCTGTAGCAACAAGGCGCCGGAGCCGACCAACGCGGCCAGGTCGCGCGAATGGCCCGGCATGTTGTCGAGCGGCAAGGCACAGCGGCCCACCTCGCTCGGGAAGTGATCCAACCACAGGTGCTCGAACGCCCTGGCCGTGCCATCGATCGACGGCGTGGCAGGCGTCGCGGGCAAGCGCCCCAGCACGCGGTAATCGAGGTCCGCGGCGCGCCAGTGCACGGTCTTGTCGCCAGCCACGTAGGGCGGCCGGAACGCATCGGGCGCTGGCACTTCGGCGAGGCACGTCAACACGGCCGCCGTGCGCAGGGTCTGCAGCACACCCGTCTCGGAGCGACTCGCGACGGCGACGAGACTCGCCGGGCCTCGCACACTCAACGCACCGGTCCTGGCGATCTCGAGAGCCGCATTGCGCCCGGGGCGATAGTGGGACTCCTGTTCGCCGAACAACGCGCTGTCGTAGCCCTGTGCTAGCACCGACGGGTCGGGATCGAGCATGGCCCCGTTGAGGATGCGCCCAGCCCGCTCGATGCACTGAGGTTCGATGCCGACGATGCGCACCGGACCCACGACCCACGGATCGCCGTTCGCAAACGTTCCGATGACGTAGTCGCGGTCGAACTTCCAGGTGATGCCGTGCCGCTCCACGACCCGGGCGATACGAGTGCCGAACGTGCGGTCGCCGGCGGCTGGCAACGCCGCGGCAGCGGAAGCCTGGCAGAGCGCAACCGCCTGCGGCAAGCCCAGGGCAACGCAGCACGACGACAACCACGCCCGCAGAATCGACACGCCGTAAAGGGTAATCCCCGCCGCGCCAGAGACCACGATGAACGTCAGCCCGAGTGTTCGGCCGCGAGA
>JBDSBS010000357.1:0-13382 GCA_039921435.1 Planctomycetota bacterium
CGCCACCGCCGTCGTCGCGCGCACGCCGCCGCGCAGCAGCGAGCCTTCGCCGAAGTGCTCGCCGGGGCCGAGCTGGTCGTCACCTTGCACGCAGCCCTGCTCGTCGCAGCGGATCAGCTCCATGCGGCCCGACTGCACCACGTAGAACGCCGCGCTCGGGTCGCCTTGGTGGAACAGCGTCTCGCCCGCTTCGAGGTGGATCGTCGCGTGCCGATTCGTCGGCGCCAGGTCGAGCGCATTGAGGTTGCGCGGGAAGAACGGGTTGAGCGTCCAATCGATCATCACCCGCAGCTTGCGGTCGAAACGCGGCAGCTTGAGCAGGTAGACCGTGCGCCACAGCCACCAGGCGAAGAAGCCCGAGATGTGCAGTCGGCCCATCGAGGCAACCGCGTTCTGGTGGCCGAGCGTCGCCAGTTGGCCGAGGCTCTTGTGCTTGAACGGCTGCAGCGGTCGCCGTTGCATCGCGGCCGCGATGTTGCTCGCCGCTACGTTGCCCTGCCGGCTGGCGAACTGAGCGGTCGGCGGACACTTGCCGCCGTGGCCGTCGGGCACGAGGGCGCAATCGCCGAGCGCCCAGACGTTGTCGCGGCCCTGCAGCCACGAGCAATCTTGCGGAATCTGACCAGCAGGCAGGATCGGGGGGTCCAGGGCCCGCTAACGCCCGCTGACGCCGGGTATGGCGAGGCTCGACAGACACCATGCGATGTGCGAGCTTCAGGGTGTGCACCGCAATCCTCGATCGTTCTGGCTCGGTGCGGCATGCATGTGCCTGCTGCCGCTCTCGATAGTGGCGCAATCTCGAGGCGGCGCCGAGAAGACGCTGCCCATGCCTGGGGAAGTGTTCGCTGTCGAAGGTCGGACCGCCTTCCTGATCCTGCCCTCGGAGCCCCGAACACGCGGCCCGGGGCCGTGGGTGTGGTATGCGCCGACCCTGCCTGGGCTGCCCGCCGAGGCGGAGAAGTGGATGTTCGAAAGATTCCTCGCCGCGGGTATCGCCATCGCCGGTGTGGACGTGGGCGAGTCGTACGGCAGCCCGAGCGGACGCACGGTCTACTCGGCTCTGTACGAGGAGCTGGTGCAGAATCGCGGGCTGGCCGCGCGCGCCTGCCTGTTGGCACGCAGTCGCGGCGGACTGATGCTCTACAACTGGGCCGCGGAGCATCCCGAATCGGTCGCGTGCATCGCGGGCATCTATCCGGTCTGTAATCTCGAGAGCTACCCAGGACTCGCGCGGGCGTGCGCAGCCTACGAGATGACCGAGGCGCAGCTCGCCTTGGCGCTGCGCGCGCACAATCCGATCGATCGGCTGACACCGCTTGCCAAAGCCAGGGTCCCCATCCTTCACCTCCATGGCGACAGTGATCGCGTCGTTCCCCTGGCGACCAACTCGGCGGAACTGCAGCAGCGCTACGCGCAGATGCAGGGCACGATGGTGCTGAAGACGATCGAGGGCCGAGGCCACGACATGTGGCGTGGATGGTTCGAGAGCCAGGAGCTGATCGACTTCGTCATCGAGCACGCCAGAGCCAGGTCATCGGCCGCTGCTGCGCGCGCGTGCGACGGCACCACCAAGGGCATCATCCACATCGGTGACGATCGACGACCGGCCGGTGCGGTTCCGCTGGTCGGCAGCGCGGGATCCAAACTCGTGCCCGAGGACACGGGCGTCGAGTGCAGGTGGGTCTTCGAGCACGGAGTGCTCACCGCGTCGCCGCAGTGGGACAGCGTCGTCACGACGGAGTCCTATCGCGACTTCCACATGCACCTCGAGTTCAACGTCAACGAGGCGGCGGGACCCGACCCGGAGGCGAACGGCAACTCCGGGGTCTACATCCAACAGCGCTACGAGCTGCAGATCCTCGATTCGTACGGGGTGGCGGCGAAGGACTACAAGACGAGCGACTGCGGCAGTCTCTATCGGTTGAAGAAGCCGGACCGCCTCGTCAACAAGAAGGCGGGCGAGTGGCAGAGCTTCGACATCGCGTTTCGCGCCGCACGCTACGCCGGGGACGAGAAGACCGAGAACGCGCGGATCACGGTGTATCAGAATCAGCAGCTGATCCACGATGACTGCGAGATCCCGCACAAGACTGGCGCCGGCAAGGACGAGGGGCTGGAGCCGCGGCCCATCAAGCTGCAGGGCCACCACAACGAGGTGCGGTTCCGCAACGTGTGGATCTCTGTGCTCGACCTCGACGTGCGGCCTTCGCCGGCGGAGCGCCGCTGATCTGCGCCTGGGCAAACTGCAGATCCTCGCGCGGCGCGAGGCTCTTCGACACTCGGTGCCCAATGCAAGCCGTCGGGTGGTGCACGCACACCCACCCGACGTTGCCGCGGCTCGATCAGTTCCGCACGAGATCGAAGCGATCGGGCCAGTGTGCTCTTCGCGGCATTCTCCGCGATGGATCCCCTTTTTGCCGCATCGATCGCGTGATCGCGCCGACGAGCGAGTCGAGGGTCGCAGTGGGCCGGCGTTCCGGCGGTGCAACCAGGCGTCGCGAGTCCAACTGCACCGATCGCTTCGTGAACGCCCCTTCCATCCAACATCCGGTGATCGGGAACGCGGTGCGGGGCGACCCCCAGCCACGGCGCCGACCGCTACGAGCTTCGTTGCCTCAATCGCCCTGCAGCGGTGGCACGCCCGGCTCTTCGCTCGCCGGCCGCAACTCGGCGTGTGCACGCAGTCGCCGCACGCAGCCGTTCCATCGCAGGATGGCCTGGTCGTCACCTTCTGGTCGCAGCCGTTCGGCGACTTCGAACTGCACCATGGCGCGACGCAGCCAATCGTAGGCGATGATTCCGCTCTGCGGTGCGTGCGACCGCAGGTGCGCCTTGGCTCGACGCTCGTAGACGATGCCCGTGTAGTAGGCGCGGTGGTACGGATCGCCGAGCGACTGCGCGAGTTGCAGAGCCTCGTCGAAGCGACCGGCGAACCCGCGCGTGAACAGGTCGGTCAGAGTCAGCAGCAGCAGGATGGTGCCCTCTTCGTGCTTGCCATCGATGTCGAGAATGTCGCGGCAGATGCTCTCGGCGGTGCCCGGCTCGTTGAGAAGGCGGTACTGCTTGGCCTTGTCGATCGCACCGGCGATGCCGGCGGGGGTCAGCGGCTTGAGCTGGAAGCTGTCCATGGTTCGTGTCTGCGAGATGGAACGTCTCTGGGCGAACGCCTGAGCGAACGTCAGGAACGTGCCGAGTACTGTGTGTCAGGGTCGGTGCGCTGAGCCGCGAGTCCGGACCGTATTTGGCTTCTCGCGGTCGGGCAAGTGATTCCCCTGCGGCCGGGTAGGTGTGGGCACACCGATGAGTGTGCTCCCTCGTCCGCGCGCGCGTGAGGGACGCCTACGGAATCGCGAACGTCAGCGCATTGCTCGCGACGAAGCCGCCTGGGTTGGCGAAGACGTCGAGTGCAAACCACTGCGCCGAGTGCCTCACTCTCGGTGGGGTAGCGGTCCACACGCTTGGGCTTGGGTTCCTGGTCAGGCGTTCACTCGCGGATCGTGAACTTAAGCGCGTTCGACAGGCCGAGCTCGGGAATCAGCGGACAGCCGCTCGGCCGGAACTGGATCCACTGCGTGAAGATCTCGACGTTGTAGAGCGCAGGGTCCGCGGGGATCGGGAACGGGGTCGGCGACACTCCTGGCAGCAACACGTCGAGCGCGGGCATCACCGTGCAGGCGCCGCACGGGATGCCCGCTTGGGAAAAGCCGACGATGAGGGCGACGATCGGCGACGTCGGCGCGATGAGGCTCAGCGCGAACGAATCGGTGCCGATCACCGGTGTGCCGCTGTAGGACGCGACGTCGCTGAAGCCGGGGATGCCGCACGCGCCGCCGAGGCTGGTGACGAGGCCGGTGCCGACGGCTTCGAACCGGCGCGCGCGGATCGTCGAGTCGATCCCGGATGTGCCCCACACGACGAGCGCTTCGTCGTCGTCGCTGCCGGTGCCAATGCTGGCTGAGGCACTGGCCTTCGCCGCGGCCGTGGGTAGTTGTTGCACGCTGCTCGATGACTCGAGCAGCCACTGCTGCCCGAAGGCCTCGCCGGTCGCGAGGTGCAGACCTACCACCGCACCCTGCGCGATGCCGAACATGTTCGGCGCGCGGACGAACGACAGCACGTACTTCGAGCCTGCGAACTCGAGGCTCGGGTCGGCCTCGAACTGAGAGGCGCTGGTCGGATCGACTTCCGGCGCCTGGATCCAGACGCCCGACGTGCAGGCGCCACTCCAGCGGATGCGGCGCACGCTGATGTCGCCAAACCGCCCCCACCCGACCAGGAAGCGGATGCCGTCTTCGGTCGCGGCGCAGGTTGTGTAGTCCCCGCCCGACGTGCTGCTGGCGACGACCGCGGTCGTGCCGCACAGGTCGCCGAACGCGTCGACCATGCGCGCGCGCACGTTGTCGGCCATGCCCGTGATCGACGGCCCACGCGCGTAAACGACCAGCCAGTTGCCGTTACTGCCGCAGTGCCTGGTGACCGACGGCTTTTCGACGAGCACGGTCGTCGAAGCGATTTCCTGGTTCTGATAGGTGGTCGGGTTGCCGGTGGCCGGCACGTGCACGCACCACAGTTGGATCGTGTTCTCGGTCAGCAGCGTCGTCGCCTGGCGGTAGACGACCATCGCTCGTTCAGCGGCGCCGAACCCGCCGAGCCGCGCGTCACCACCGACACCGACGTCACTCGTTTCACTGTTCAGGTGGCTGCGCGTCAGCACGGCCGACATCGACGCGGCCCCGGCGGCGATCGACCGAACCTTGATCTGCCCCGTCGCGAACGGAACGCCGCTGCTCGACGAACACCACGCGACGAGGAAGCGGTTCGTCGTGTTGACGTTGGCGACACTCGGCCTCGTGCCGGAGCGAGCATCGGTGGCGATCGTGAACATGGTCGAGAACAACACGCCGTTCGCGGCGACGTACTGGCCGCGGATCTCGTCGGTCGCGCCGCTGACGGGCGTGTTCCAGACCACGAGGTAGCGGCCGAGGGTCTCGTCGAACGCAACGGCCGGGCGGGTGCCTTGGATCAGGAACGGCGTGACCAGGAACGCCGAGCCGATCAGCGGGTCGAGCACGAGCGGGTACGCGCACTGGTCAACGAACGCTCCCGGCAACGACAGCGTGATCCGGTCTTCGCTCGCGTGCACGCGACCACCGATGCTGGCGCCGTTCGCGTCGACGCCGGTGAGCGCACCGAACGTCACCGCACCTTTGCCGTCGAGTTCGAAGCGCAGCCCGCCGTCGGCGGCGCGCACCCGAGGCAGGTCGCTCGCGAACACGAGTTCGACCAGCAGGTCGCCAGCACCCGCCGGCCGCTGGGCGAGCACGAACTTCTGTTCGATACCTTCAGGACGCACCTCGTAGCGTTCGACGAGATCGGCGGAGCGGCGGTACTCGACGGCGCAACCGACCTGCTCCGGGGCGCGCGCCGGTGCGGCCGCGGCGGCGTGCACCACGGTGTCACCGCGGCGCACGGCGACGAGGCGCCAGCGCAGTGCGTGCGGGTGCTCTACCGTCGCGCCGAACAGCGGCGTGAACACGCAGTCCATCGCGTCGAAACGCGCGGTGTAGTCGTTGCCGCCGGCGAGCAGAGCTGGGCCGTCGGGGGTGACGCCGCAGATGCCATTCGGCACGGCGGACAACGGCTCTTGCGCGATCGCGCATGCCGCTAGGAATGAAACAGCGAAGACGGTGAGTCGGTCTGACATGGTTGTGGCTCCCCTTGGACAGCGAGAGCGCGCTCCGCTTTGATCGACGAATCGCGAGAATCTCGCCGGCAGACACGACCTGAACGGCTGCACGCTCATCGCCGATTTCGCGCCTATCTGTTCCTGCAGGCGGTGCGCGAGGTCGTCGACCGCGCCCGCTTCCGCCGCATGGCGCGGCGGGACATGCGCCGCGAACGGCCGTTGCCGGACACCCGCAGCGCCGGCGAAGGCGCTATCTACGGCCGGTGGTGTCGTGAGACGTCGCACGGATGTTTCTCGGCGTAGCCGAGCGTGACCACCGCCGCGGCCGGATTCCGCGAACACCGCGAGTCCACTTCTCGCTACCCATTCGTGGGCAATATCGCCCACGCAATCCCGAGCACTCCATGTCACGCATGCTTTCCCGTCTGCTGTTCGCCACCCCGAGTGCCATGGCGTTGTTCGCCGTCGCCGTCGCCGCCCAGGCGACGACGCGCGTCAACGTTTCGTCCAGCGGCGTGCAAGGCTCGATGGGCGCGAACGACCCCTCGATCTCCGCGGGTGGTCGCTTCGTCGCGTTCGCTTCGGTAGCACCGAACCTCGTGCCAGGCGATACCAACGGCTTCGCCGACATCTTCGTGCACGATCGGCAGACCGGACAGACGACGCGTGTGAGTGTCGACTCGGCGGGCACCCCGGCCAACGGCAACAACTCCGACTGCGACATCTCGGCCGACGGCCGCTGGGTTGTCTTCAGCAGCCAGGCCAACAACCTGATCGCGGGCGACACCAACGGCACGGTGGACGTCTTCTGGCACGACCGACAGACCGGGCAGACGTCGCGCGTCAGCGTCGGTGCCACAGGCCAGCAAGCCGTCATGGGCGGCTCTCACGGCTCGGTTTCGGCCGACGGTCGCTTCGTCGCGTTCGACAGCAGCGACAACAACCTGGTGCCCGGCGACATCTGCGTCAGCACGGACGTCTTCGTGCGCGATCGCTTGCTCAACACGACGCTGTTGGCGAGCACCAGCTTCCTGACCGGCCAGACGTTCAGCCCCCGCGCCAACGCGGACATCTCGGATGACGGCAACACTGTCGTCTACGAAAGCACGGCCGACGACCTGGTGCCCACCGACGTCAACGGCCTGCGCGACGTCTTCGCCTGGTCGCGGCTGACCGGCGCCATCTCACTCGTCAGCGTCGCCAGCAGCGGCGCACAGGGCGACCGACAGAGCCTCGAGTCGCGGGTGTCCGCCGACGGTCGTTTCGTGGTGTTCACCAGCGGTGCCACCAATCTGGGTGCTGGCACCGGCCCCGGCAACGGCAACAACTTCGACGTCTTCCTGCGCGATCGCGTCGCCAACACGACCGAGTGCGTGAGCATCGCTACCAACGGAGCCGGCGCCACGAGCTTCGCGCAGGGCGGCTCGATCACCGACGACGGTCGCTTCGTCGCGTTCTGGAGCGCTGCGACCAACTTGACCGCGAACGACACCAACGGCGTCTACGATTGCTTTCTGCGCGACCGTCAGAACGCGACGACCATTCGCGTCAGCGTGAGCGCGTCCGGACTGCAGGCCTACAGCCAGAGCACCGAACCGTCGGTTGCCGGAGGGGGCGGCTTCGTGGTGTTCACGAGCCCGGCGCGGAACATCACGCTCCCTGACACCAACGGCACCAGTGACACCTACCTGCGCGACCTCGCGGCAATCGCCGTCGCGACTGCCTACGGCACGCCTTGCCTTGGCACGTCAACGTTCCCGGCGCAAGCCGAAGGCATCGGCCAACCGTTTGTGGGCAACACCAACTTCGCGATCGGCGTCACCGACGGCTTCCCATTCGCAGCGGCCGTGCTGGCGGTCGCAACCGCGCCCGCGAGCATCCAGGTCGGCACCTGCGAAGTGTTGCTCGGCTCTGCCCTCGTGCTGCTGCCGACGACCTTCACCAACAACCTCGGCTTCACCAGTTCACCGCTGCCGATTCCGGCCAACCAAGCGCTCGCCGGCTTGTCGGTCTACGCGCAATACCTGGTGTTCGATCCCAACGGCCAGTTCCTCAACTTCGCCCAACTGTCGCAGGGCCTGGCGATCACGTTGAACTGATGCGCCACGCGATCGCGGCGGCCAGCGCCGCGACCGGGTGGCGCGGCAGGTGCACCGGCTTCTGTGGGAATGCGCCGAGCAGGGCTGCGACAGCGGTCCAAGCGAAGGCCATGGTGTCGGGTAGTAGCCGGAATCGGACTGGCGGCAACCGCGGGTGCGGCGGACACTCCGAACGACGGTCGCATCGCGCGCGTTTTGGCCTACGGTTCCCGCCCTGTGAACCGCCGCACCCCTGGCCTGGGCTTCATCTTCGTCACGCTGCTGCTCGACGTGTTGGGGTTCGGATTGATCATCCCGGTCGGCCCGCGGCTGGTGGAACAACTGCAGGGCGGCGGCGAAGCGGAGGCGGCACCGATCGTTGGCTACCTCGCCGCGACCTATGCGGCGATGCAGTTCCTGTTCGCACCGATGCTCGGCGCGTTGTCCGACCGCTTCGGTCGCCGGCCGGTGTTGCTCATCTCGATGTTCGGCTCCGGCATCGACTACCTCGTGATGGCGATGGTGCCGACGGTGGGATGGCTGTTCGTGACGCGTGTCGTCAACGGCATCTCGGGTGCGAGCATCACCGCGGCGAGCGCGTACATCGCCGACGTGACGCCACCCGAACGCCGGGCTGCCGGCTTCGGCATGATCGGCGCGGCGTTCGGCCTCGGCTTCGTGCTCGGCCCGCTGCTCGGTGGCATGCTCGGCAGCGTCGACATCCGCTATCCGTTCTACGCCGCCGGCGGCATCTCCCTGGTCAACTGGCTCTACGGCTACCTGATCCTGCCCGAATCGTTGCCGCCGGAGAAGCGTCGCCGCCCCGAGGGCTTCCGCTGGGACCCGCTCGCCGGACTGGCCGCGCTGCGAAAGAATCGCTTCGTGCTGCGCATCGCCGCTGCGCTGTTCTTGCTCAACCTGGCGCAGTTCGGACTGCACGCCACCTGGGTGCTCTACACGCAGTATCGCTACGGCTGGGACGAGAAGGCGGTCGGCTTCTCGCTGTTCGCGGTTGGACTGGGGGCGGCGATCGTGCAGGGCGGGCTGGCGCGGCGGATCATTCCCATGCTTGGCGAACGCCGTTCGGTTGTCGCCGGCTGCACGATCGGCGCACTGGCCTACCTTGGCTACGGCCTCGCGACGGAAGGTTGGATGATCTACGTCGTGATCGCCTTCGCCTCGATCGGTGGCATCGCCATGCCGGCCTGCCAATCGCTGATCACCAAGACGGTGCGCCACGACGAACAGGGACAGGTGCAAGGTGCTCTGACGAGCGTGAACAGTCTCGCCAACATTTGCGGCCCACTCGTCGGCAGCCAGGTATTCGCGTGGTCGATTGCACAGACCATGGCGACACCGCTGCCTGGTGCGGTGTTCTTCAGCTGCGCGGCAATCTCGAGCGCCGGTGGCCTTGTCATTCTCTACGCGCTCAAGAAGGTGCACGTCTCCACCTGATCTGTGTGCGTGCTGGCCGGGCCGCGCGGTATGGACTTGATCAGGCGCACCCCCGCGAAGAATGGCGCTCCTGACGTAGCTGTGGGTCGACGAGCCGCTGCGTCGGTCACTTCAGTTCGTGCGGTGGAGAAAGGGGCCGAGCCCCGCGCAGGCCCCGGCATGTGCCAACGCTGGCCGACCGTCGATGGCTCGGTGCCGGCAGGCAAGGCGCCGGCCCCACCAGGCCTTTGGAACCTGCGTCGTCGCGCGGCGGCAGCAACAACTCCATGGCTCGGGGGCGTGAATCAGACCCTCGCCGGCCGCCCGACCGACCTGCAACTGGATCCATCGGTTCGCGCACAGCCGGCATCCAAAAGAACGACGCTGCGACTAGGCTTGCGCCGAGTCCCTCGCCGCATTGCCCCGATGACCGCCGAATCCCTGTACCTCGCCATCGTCATCACGCTGGCGCTCGTCTCGTTCTACCTGCAACGCCTGCGTCCCGATGTGACCGCGCTGCTCGTGATGCTGTCGCTGCTGATTCCGTGGCGTCCGACGGCCGACGGTCTGCGCGCCGTGCTCACGCCCAACGAGGCCTTCCACGGCTTCGGCAGCCCGGCCTTGCTGATGGTCGCCGCGATGTTCGTGCTGTCCGCGGCGATGGTGCGCACGGGCGCAGCCCAGCTGCTCGGCGGCCGCCTGCTCACTGCGGGCGCGACCAGCGAGCTGCGCTTTCAACTGACGGTGTTGGCCCTCGTCACGGCGTTCAGCGCCGTCGTCAACGACACCACGACCGTGCTCGTCTGGATGCCGCTGGTGATGGCGATCTGCCGCGAACGAGGTTTCGCGCCATCCCGCATCCTCATGCTGTTGGCGTTCGCTTCGCTGCTCGGCGGCCAGTGCACGTTGATCGGCACGCGCAGCAACGTGATCCTGTCCGACTATCTGCGCGAACGCACCGGGACCGGTCTGGGGTTCTTCGCGTTCACGCCGATAGCGCTCGCCGTCTTCGCTGCCTGTGCGGGCTGGTTCGTGCTGGTCGGCCGCCGGTTCCTGCCGAAGGAACAAGGCCGCCCGACGCTCGAAGGGCGCTACGAGGTCGCCGAGTTCTTGACGGAGACGATGGCGGAGCCCGACTCGGCGCTGGTCGGCAAGACGCTCGCCGAACTCGACATGCCCGGTCGCGACGTGACGGTGTTGCAGGTGATCCGCGACGAGCAGTTTCTGCCGCCGAGCTCATGGCTGCGCATCCAGGCCAACGACGTGCTCGTGATCCAGGGCCGCATCACCGCGATCACCGACGCGCTCGCCAGCGGCTTGCGCGTCAAGGAAGAACTGGAGATCGACGACAAGACGCTGCGTTCGGCCGACCTTCGCATGGTCGAGGCGATCCTGCCACCCGACAGCGAGCTGCTGCACCGCAGCCTGCGCGACCTCGACTTCCAGCATCAGTACGGCGTCAGCCCGCTGGCGATCAGCCGCGCCGGCCGTTCGCTGCGCGAGCGACCATTGTCCGTGCCGCTCAGGATCGGTGATTCGCTGTTGCTGGTCGGCCACGAAGCCGAACTGCAACGACTGCGCAGCAACCCCAACCTCATGCTGCTCGATTCGCGGCCGCTGCCGATCGGCGGTCGGGGGCAGGCGGTGCTCGTGCTCGCGATCATGACGATCATGGTGCTGGTCAGCGCCACAGGCCTGCTGCCGCCGGCGGTCGTCATCCCCATGGCCGCGATGGCGACCGTGCTGACGGGCTGCGTCGGCATGCGTTCGGCCTACGAGGGCCTGGACCTGCAGGCGCTCGTCATCGTCGGCGCGATGATCCCGTTCGGCGACGCCCTGCAGAAGACGGGAACGGCGACCTGGATGGCAACTGCCGTCGCGGATCAGTTCTCCGCCAGCTCGCCGCAGGTCCTGCTGGCGGTCGTGCTGTTGTTCGCGGTCGTGATGACGCAGCTCATCGAGAATGCCGCGGTGGCCGTGGTGCTGGCTCCGCTCGCCTACGAAGTGGCGACGGCGAGCGGCTGCCAACCGGGTCCGTTCCTGCTCGGCGTCGCAATCTGCGTCTCGGCCGCCTTCGTCACGCCGATGGCGCACGAGTCGACGATTCTCGTCATGGGCCCGGGGCACTACCGATTCCGCGACTACGTGCTGCTCGGCGGGCCGTTCGCCGTGCTGACCTGGCTCGTGACGACGCTGCTGCTGCCGATGTTGTGGCCGCTGCGCGGCTGACGCCAGCAGGCACTCGCGGGCACTCGCGGGCACTCGCGGGCCTCGACCACACATTGATGCCCGATTCCCAAGGGCTTCATGGCGCTGGGGCAAGGTGTTCGGGCATGAACGCGATCGTGCCCCGTTCGCCCCGCTCGGTCCCGACGCCTCGTTGGCGCTGCGCGCGGCCGCCATCGAGAGCATCACCGGTCTCGCGCGCTTGTGGCGCGAACACGAACGCATCGTGCGCATGCTCGGTGCACGTGCAGCCGACCACACCACTGGCTGGCCGTTGCGCGGGATTGTTTGCAACTCGATCTCGACCTGCAGCACGGCGACCTCGAGCGCATCCGTCGAGCGGCGCATGCATCGTCGCGGCCGACCACCCGTGGATAGGCGGAGTGAACTGTAGTTTCGTCCCAGCAACCCCGATCAGAGAGCTGCAACTACGGGATCGCCAGCGGACTTCACCGCCGGTCACGAACACAGGGCGGCTCTACTTGCCCCGCCGCGCACGCGCTGCCTCGGACCGCTCCATCACGACGAACATCGGATACTGCGAGCCGCTGCCCGGTGCGCCCGTCGCTGTGTCGAGGTCGCCGTATTGGAGCTCGTACCCTTTGCGCACGAACTCGATGCGCCGCGGCGGCGCGGCGCCCCGGCGAAGTGGTCGTGGTCCCGGCCGGCGGCGCCTGTTCCTCGCGGGCTCGGCGCCGCTGGTCGGTGCGCCGCAGCTTGGCGGCTCGATGGCGCACGACCGTCGCGAGCCAGCCGTGCAGACCGAGACCGATCGGCGGCCGCTGGCGCAGAGCCTCGATCGAGACGTCTTGCACGACGTCCTCGGCATCGTCGACGCCCACGAGCCGCCGCGCGAGCGCGCGCAGCGAATGCGCGTGGGTCAGCAGCTCCCGTTCGAAATCGGACATGTCAGCCCATACTCCCCGCCGACCCTGGCCGCGGATGCATGCCGCGCACAGAAATCTGGAGCCGGACGCGACCAGGATGCCGGCACCCGCCCCATCATCGCGCCGCGGCGTGTTCTCGTGGCCGCGCGGTGACAGCGGGGGCTTGTGGCCGAGCGCGCCGGAGATAGCGTGCGGATGAGGCCGCAGGCGACGACCGCAAGGAAGACAAGATGAGCAAGGAGATCCTGCACGAGCATGAGACGGCGGACGACCTCGACCCGAACCGCTTCGGCACCAAGGGCATCTCGGGACAACGAAGGACCACCTACTACATCGGAGTCTGGTTGATGGTGGCGGGCTTCGTCTTGTTCAGCTCGATCTTCGGGACCTTCGCCAGGCACTTCGGCGACTTCTCGAACTTCGGTTCAGAAGCCAAGTCCAACATGTTCCGCGCCATGGGCGGAATGGCACTGCCAATCGTCGGCAACAGGATGCGCAGCGTCGGCGTGCGCGGGCTCGCTGGGTCTGGGTCGTTCTGGACCTGGGCGGGCGAGGCAGGACCTCCAGCCTTACAGTCGCATGGCCGGCGGCATGTTGAAGGATGCGCTCGACGTGGCCGACGTGAACCGCAGGAGCCGAGCCGAGAAGGTCGTCATGATCCAGTGTCCAAGCTGCGGCAAGCTGAACGAAGAGGACTCGAAGTTCTGCAGGAGTGCGGCAAGGGGATCTGAGGCGGCGCGCCAGAACGTCGTGCGCGATCTTCAGCGATGATGCGGTCCGTGGAGCTGCTGACCAAGCACGGGTCGAGGCGCCCTCGGCAGGCCACGCGCCGTCAAGCGAGAACCGTCGCGCAGGCCCCTCGCCCTGCCCACGCTGGCGATCGCATGCGGACCTGGCTCGTCGTCATCGTGGCCGTTCTCGGTGGCTGCGGCTCGGCGCCCGTCACCACCGCTGCAACTCAGCGGGCGTCACCCTCGTTCCACGACGCGACTACCGGCGAAGAACGCAGCATGGCCGGAGTCGCCGTCTGCTGGTGTCCACCCGGCTGCTTCGTCATGGGCAGCCCGGTCG
>JBDSBS010000358.1:0-4517 GCA_039921435.1 Planctomycetota bacterium
AAGGACAATGCGCCTCGCGTCGTGCAGGCGCTGGCAAGCTTCGGCGCACCGCTGACCGAACACGGCGCGTTCGATGTCAGCGACGCGCAGAACCGCACCTTGACGGTTCGCTTCGACTACGCCGCCGGCACCGCGACGCCGGGACGCATGCGCGATGGCAGCGTTCGCGACGCGCCGCTGGTCGAGCTCGGCAGTGCCCGCGAGAAGGAACTGCTCGCAGTGTTGCGGCGCACGGCCGAACTGCGGCGCGGTTGGATGGGCGCACGCGCGGACAAGGACTCCCAACTGCAGATGCTCGAGACCGAACTCGACCAGTATCGGACCACCTTCCTCGACGCCAAGGTGGGCAAGTGACGCACGAACTCATGGTCGGCCTGACCGTCACCGACAACGACACGTACGCCCAGTACCGCGCCGCCATGACACCGCTGCTCGCAGCCCACGGCGGCGGCTTCCGCTACGACTTCACGGTCGCCAAGGTTCTGAAGTCGGCGAGCGCGCACCCGATCAACCGCGTATTTGCGATCTACTTCGCCGACGAGGCGCGCATGCAGGCGTTCTTCGCGCACCCCGACTACCTGGCCATCAAGGCGAAGTCCTTCGAACGATCCGTCGCGGGCACGACGGTCTTCGGCGCCTACGACCGCTGATTGTACGGTCGCGGCACTTGCAGCACTGCCTGGGCGCAGGTCAGGGACGTGCTGGGGACGTGCTACGGTTCCCGATGACGCGATCTCGAGGCCGCAGTGCTGCATCAGCGAGAACGCGAATGCGTCTTGCCCCGTGATCAGCGACGAGAAGTCCTTCGCCTGCGTCACCGGTTCAGCAAGCGGAGCAGACGGATCGTCGCGAGCACCAACCAGAAGCCCAGCACGCTGCCGATGACCGGCAGCAAGAACCGGCTGTCGGTCACCCAGGCCGGAGTGGCCTCGCCGTTGTAGCGCGCAATGCCATGCACGGTGCCGGCCGCGGTCAGCCAACCGACGAGGGCAAACAGCGCCCCGCTGATCCAGCCGATCGTGCGGCGCGTCAGCGGCGCATCGAGACGGGTCAATACCCTGGAGCCGTGCAGTTCGACGACCAACCACGACGAGGTGCCGAGCAGCACGATCGTGTCGATGCCAATGGTCGCGCCCATTGCGTGGCCCATGACGGCCTGAGTGCCGTGGATCACCGAGTTGAGATTGGGCACCGAGATCAGGATCGACGTGAACAACATCACGACGGTCCACCACTTGGCCTGCACCAACCAGGCCCCGCGGCCGCAGAACGCCGCGGGATCGCGCTTCTTCAGCGAGCGGCCGACGTCCACCACGACCTTCAACAGGATGATCAACTCGGCCATCGAGACGACGAACGCCACCCACTTGACGATGTGCACCTGCGGCAGGTGGTAGGTGTGGTGCACGTAGTTGGTGAAGCTGTTGAGGCAGCCGACGCCAAACAGCCAGAACGCGGTCTTCGACTGCGCATAGCGGGGATCCCCGGACAGCTTCTCACCGACGTACGTGAGCGAACCGTACATCAGGAAGTTGAACGAGCCCACCAGAGTGCCACACGACTTCCACTGCACCTGCAGGTCGCGCACCGGATTCTCGAACACCGACGGCAGCAGGTAGGCGTGCCCTTCGACGAACGTGTACACGAAGAACAGCGTGCCGACCGTCCAGAACCACACGTAGATCGGCTGGCCCCAAAAGCCGTGGCGCAGGTGGCGCAGGAAGTTCCAGGCGAACGCGAACCAGCCGATGAGCAGCAGCGCGCTGAACGCCGGGTGGAAGCCGATGTACTCGCGGCCCGAACTGATGCCGAGCAGCAGTGTGACGAAGATGCCCGCACCGGCCAGGAGCCAACACACGGTGTGCACGCGAAAGCGCACGCGGTCAGCCGCGGTCAAGCCACCGTGCTGCGTCGCGAGCCAGTGGTACATGACGGCGACGCTCGCGCCGAAGATCCACAGCGAAGCGAACGCCGTGTGGATCGGCCGCATCTGCGGCAGTGTGATGCCCAAGCCGTTCAAGTACGCCGACGCCGCGGGAACGTAGTGCAACGCGCCGACCGCACCGCCGAGCACGGCGATCAGGATGCAGGACAATGCCATGCGCAACTGCACGCCGGCGGTGCGCTGCAAGGTGGTCGCTACGGAGTCGTCGGTCATCGGTACTCCCACCAAGGCAGTGGTTGCGTCTCGCCGACACCACCGATGCGCGCCGCGAGCGGCGTTCGTTCGGTATGGAGCCAGTGCAGCAAGGCCATCAGGTCGTCGATCGCGGGGGCAGGCAGGTTCCACGCCGGCATGCCGCGGTCCGGTCGGCCATGCTCGAGTGTCGTTCGCAGCGCCGCGTCGTCGAGTCTGGTGACGACCGTGGTCAGGTCGGGCGCAGTTTGGAGTCCGAGTGGAGTCGCTTGGAACGGTACGTGACACACCGTGCAGTTCTGGGCAAACAGCTTGTAGCCACGCTGCACGGGCTCCGGCGGCGGCGATGCGGCCATCTGCTCTTCGATCCCCGTGCGCACTTTGCGCGGATCCACTGGTGCATGGCGACGCGCGACGCCGATCCCCGCGTCGTTCAGCTCGTACAGGTAGGCCTCGATGGCGGCGATCTGTTCGTCGTCGAAGTAAAACGCCGGCATCTGACCGGTACCGAGCGTCAGCACTTGATGCAGGCGGTCGTTGGTCAGGCGCGGCCCGGCGTTGGTCAGGTCAGGCCCCAAGAACCCGCCGAAGCCGAAGATCTGGTGGCAGACCTGACAGTTGTACTTGTGCCAGATGCGGCGGCCAGCCACCGCCTCGGGGCTCAGAGTCGGCAACTTGTCGGCGGTCTCGTCGAGGTAGACGAAGGCCGTCTGCACACAGAAGGCGGCGAGCAGACAGCTCATGAGCAGCTTGCGCTGGACGAGGTTCACGGGCGAGAAGGGTAGCGAGCTGTCGCGCTACTTCGACCCCGAGCCGTGGAATCCAGTCTGCGGCCACCGTGCCCAGAAGTGCGCAGAGCAGGCGCAGCCTCGTCGCGACACATCGCCCGTCACTCGCGCCGATCGGCTCACCGCATCGACGCCCTCCCGCCACACACCACAACGTATCGCGGATGCGAAGCGAACGGCGATGCGGACCTTGACACGGCACCTCGATACGTTACCAATGAGTCACATGTCAAGCGCGACCGACGACCTCGTGTTCAAGGCCCTCGCCGACGCCTCGCGCCGACGGCTGCTCGACTTGATGCGCGCGACCCCGAGCACGACCAGCGAACTGGCCGATCAGTTCGCGACCTCGCGCTTCGCGGTCATGAAGCACTTGCAGGTACTCGTCGACGCCGGTCTCGTGCTCGTCGAACGCCGCGGCCGCGAACGCATCAACACGCTCAACCCCGTTCCGATCCAACAGATTCACTGCCGCTGGCTTCGCCAGTTCGAAGCAGCCGGCGCCGATCGCCTGCTCGACCTCGCGAGCCACGTCGAACGCCCCTCCACCAAACAACGAAAGGTTGCCCGCGCATAAGTTCCAAGGCCTCGTCCACTCCCTCACTCACCGCAGCGCACGTCGCCGACATCAGCTTGCAGGTCACGGTGGGCGCCACGCCGCAAGCCGTGTGGCAGGCGCTGACCTCCGACATCGGGCGTTGGTGGCCGGGTCCGTTCTACTGCGGCGGCGGCCAGGGCTCGCGCCGCTCGGCAGCTTCGAGCTCACGGCGATCGAAGGTGGCACGCAGCTGCGCTTCTCCGAATCGGCGATCGGTCGCATCGACGCCGCATCGATGCAGGAGAAGGACAAAGGCTGGCGATTCTTGTTCGAAGGCTGCCTGCGCGCGCACCTCGAGGGCACGGCACCACCGACCTGGGGTGATACGTCCCAAGCTTGTAGCCAAGACGAGGCGAGGTAGCGCTGGCTGGCAGACTGCTAGGTTGACGTTTTCCCAAGCCCACCTTGCTCACCATGCCTACTCGCGTTCTCGCCCTCATCCTGCTCGGCGCCACACTCTCCGGCTCCACGCTGTCCGCGCAGTCCCAGAACATCATCTACCACGACGACCCCAACCCCACGGTCGGCGTCGCCAACGCCTTCCCGTTCGGTGCCCGCACCGTGCGCACGCAGCAGCTGATCCCGCAGAGCGTGCTCGGCAGCACCCCGGCACTCATCCAGGACCTGTTCGTCAACCCGCAGATCTCGAGCAACGCGATGTACACCATTTCGCAGGTGTACTACGGCGACTTCGAGATCCGCATGGGCATCACGCAACTGACGACGCTGACCAACACCTGGACGACCAACCTGCCCAATCCGACAACCGTCTATCGCGGACCGTTGCTGGTGCGCTTCGAACGCGACCAATGGGTGCCGCTGGGCCTGCCAAACTCGTACCTGTGGTTGCCGACCGCACCCGCGGACAACCTCGTCGTCGACTTCATCTGCTGGCAGGTGATCTCCACTGGCGTGGTGCCGGTGGCTTCGGCGGCCAGCTACTTCCTCACTTCGCGATCGAGTGCGACGGCATCGATTTCGCGCGCGTACCGGC
>JBDSBS010000359.1:0-4656 GCA_039921435.1 Planctomycetota bacterium
ATCGATCCACCGAACCAGATCTGGCACGACTTCCAGCACGACGTCGACGAGTTGGTGATTCTGCTGGAGGGCGAGAGCCAGATCGAGATGGACGGCCGAACCGTGCGCCTGTTACCGGGCGACGAGATGCGCATCCCCGCGGGCACCAAACACACCGTACGCAACTGCGGCGAGGGACCAGCACGTTGGCTGCATGGCTACTGCAGTGCCGATGCGGGACTGGGGCCGGCGCAGGCTGCGGAGGCTGGCGGCTGAGCGCAGGCTGGCAACCAGCGGGTGGGGTTGCACGACGAGTGGCGGACCGGTCGGGACACATCACTCGGTGAGAGTCCACGTGCCGCGCTGGCCCCACGTCTCCTCGACACCCACTGCCAGCTTCTGCACGCGCAGTTTCGGCCAAGCCGTGCGCATGCGCTCTCGCAGCGTCCGGCCGAACCAGGCCGCCAGATTCTCGACGCTCGAATTGCAGATCGGAAGCACGATGACTTCCTCCGCCGGGATCAGGTAGTGCCGTTCCCGATAGCGGATCTCCATGTGGGGCCCAACGCGCTCAGCGGTCAGCTCCCGGTGCTGTCCGGGGATCAGCAGATGCTCGTCGACCTCATCGCACAGTCGACGCACCAGCGGTTTGATCTCCTTGAAGTTCACAACGAGCCCGTGCTCGCTCAGCTGTGTGTGCAGCTCGACGAACACCCGGTAGTTGTGCCCATGCAATCGCTCCGCCGTCCCGTCCGGGAAGATCAGGAAGTGGGCGGCGCTGAACTTCAGGTAGTCCTTCTCGATCGAAATGGACCAGCCCTCATTGGGTGCAGACGTCATCGGGTGGCAGGATAGCCATTGCGGCCGCACATTGCCCCCCCCAGCGGCCACCGACCGCCGACCACCGACCACCGACCACCGACCGCCGACCACGACCGCCGACCACTACCGGAATGGACCTCGCTGCAATCCCCTGGCGCAAGACCCGCTACCCAGGCGTGGCCATCCACTTCTACGCCAGCGACCTGAGCTCGGGCCGAGTGCTCGCGCTCATCCGCATGGAACCTGGGCGCGGTTACCCGCGCCACCTTCACCGCGGGGAAGAACAGGTGCTCGTCGTGCAGGGCGGGTACCACGACGAACACGGCGACCACGCTGCGGGCCAGTTCGTGCGCTACGCAGACGGTACGTCGCACGCTCCGGTCGCGCAGCAAGCGCCGTCAGCCGAAGCGTGTGTGCTGCTCGCCTTGGCGCACGAGGGTGTGCAGTTGCTCGGGGCCTAATTCCAGGCGCCCCAGCTCGAGCCAACCCAGCTCAAGCCAACCCAGCTCAAGCGAACCCAGCTCGAGCCAATCCCGCGCGAGCCAACCCTTAACCCTTGCTGAGATCGACCAGCACCTTCTCCGCGATGTTCGGCGGCACAGCCTCGTACGTGGCCGGCTCCATCGTGTAGGTCCCGCGGCCCTGCGTCAGCGAACGCAGCGTCGTCGAGTACTGGAACATCTCGGCGAGCGGGACCTTGCCCGTCACACACGAGATGCCACCTGGCTTGCTGATCATCTCTTCGACGATGCCGCGCCGCGAACTCAGGTCGCCGATCACGTCGCCGGTCTTCTCCTCGGGCGCTTCGATCTCGATCTTCATGATCGGCTCGAGCAGGATCGAGTTGTTCTCGGCGGCGAGACGGAAGGCGAGCACCCCCGCCGACTCGAACGCCATCGCACTCGAGTCGACGTCGTGCGATTGGCCGTCGTAGAGCTCGGCGACGATCTTGCAGTACGGGAAGCCGATGCGGCCACCACCCTTGACCGCGCCTTCGATACCGGCCTCGACGGCCGGGATGTATTCGCGCGGCACCGAGCCGCCCTTGACCGAGTCGATGAACTCGAAGTCGACGACGGAATCGTCGGGACGGAACTTGACGCGGGCCACGGCGAACTGACCCGAACCACCCGTCTGCTTGATGTGCCGCGCCTCGACCTGCTTGGGATTCCTCAGCGTCATCTTGTAGGCGACCTTCGGCCGACCGACGGTGACGCCGATCTTGTGGTCGTTCATGATCATGTTGCACTTCACTTCGAGGTGCAGCTCGCCCATGCCCGAGATGACCATCTGCCCGGTCTGCTCGTCGGTGCGCGCCTTGAACGTCGGATCCTCGCGCACGAGTTTGCCGATGATCTGCGACAGCTTGTCGCGATCGGCGCCGGACTTCGGCTCGATGGCCATGCTGATGACCGTGTCCGGGAAGTTCATCGCTTCGTAGATCACCGGATCGTCGCGCGTCGACAGTGTGTCGCCCGTGATCGAGTCCTTGATGCCGACGGCGGCAACGATGTCACCTGCGCGCGCATCGTCGATCGGCTCGCGCTGCGCTGCGTGCATGCGCACGAGGCGGCCGATGCGCTCGAAGCGGCGCGTGCGCGCGTTGTAGTACTTCTCGCCCTGCTTCATCTCGCCCGTGTAGATGCGGACGAACGTGAGGTCGCCGTTCGGATCGCTGATCGTCTTGAAGACGAGGCCTGCGAACGGCTGGTCTGGCAGCAGGGGCCGAATCACCTTCTCGTCGTTCTCGGGGTTGGTGCCTTCGATCGCCGGCACGTCGAGCGGGCTCGGCAGGAAGTCGACGATCGCGTCGAGCACGTTCTGCACGCCCTTGTCCTTGAAGGCCGAGCCGCAGAACACCGGCGTGATCTTGAGTTCGAGCGTGCCCTTGCGGATGGCCTCCATGATCTCGGGGATCGTGACTTCTTCGCCTTCGACGAACTTCTCGAGCACCGTGTCGTGGCACTCGGCGACGGCCTCGATCATCTGCTCGCGGCGCTTCTTCGCTTCCTCGAGCAGATCGTCCGGGATGTCGGCCACAGTCATGTCGCGCGCATTGTCGTCGGCCCAGATGCATGCCCTCATGTTGATGAGGTCGACGAGGCCGCAGAACTCCTTCTCCTTGCCGATCGGCATCACCAACGGCACGGGGTTGGCGTTGAGGCGCGCCCGCATCGAAGCGACGGCCTTGTAGAAGTCGGCTCCCGTGCGGTCCATCTTGTTGACGAACGCGACGCGCGGCACCTTGTAGCGGTTGGCTTGGCGCCACACCGTCTCCGACTGCGGCTGCACACCGGCGACCGCGCAGAACACACCGACGGCACCGTCGAGCACACGCAGCGAACGTTCCACCTCGGCCGTGAAGTCCACGTGCCCGGGCGTGTCGATGAGGCTCATCTTGTGCTCGCGCCAATAGCACGTCGTCGCCGCGGACGTGATCGTGATGCCGCGCTTGCGCTCCTCATCGAGGTAGTCCATCGTCGCCGCGCCCTCGTGCACCTCGCCGATCTTGTGGCTCTTGCCGGTGATGAAGAGGATGCGTTCACTGAAGGTCGTCTTGCCGGCGTCGATGTGAGCGATCACACCGAAGTTGCGAACCATCCGGATCTGTTGGACGTCCTTCGACTCCTTCTTGTCAGACGTGGTGGGTTGTGGAGTTGGACTCGGGGAGGACATTCGGTGAAGGCGCGCGTGCGCGCTGAGCGGCCGGCATTCGAGGAGCAACCCGGCGCGGCCGCGACGCGCAGGCAGCCATCCGCGGGCGAGGATCCGCCCGGGATAGAAGGGCAAGAACGGTAGCGTCCAGCCGCCCGGGGTCAATGGGCGGCGCCCCCGCGCCCCCGATTGGAGCCACCCCCCACGAAGAAATCGCGCGCCGCTGCCCGTGCCTTGCTACGGCCCCGAGGCCACCTTCGTCCAGTTTTCCCACAGTCGGCTCCGATGGTGCTGCGGAACTGCACGGGGGAACTGCACATGACGCTCGCCAAACGATCGGTCCAAGTCTGGCTGCTGCTCGCCGCGGCTGTCGCTGCTCCCGGCCAACGCACGCCGGATGCGGCTCTCAACGCCCTCCAGGAAGGCAACCGCCGCTTTGCCGCCGACAAATCCGTAGCGCAGCCAGTCGGCGAAGGCGTGCGGCGAACTCTGGCGCGCGGCCAGAGCCCGTTGGCCATCGTGCTGTGTTGCGCCGACAGCCGCGTGCCACCCGAGCACGTGTTCAACGCGGGCCTCGGCGAACTCTTCGTCGTGCGCGTCGCCGGCCACACCTGCGACGCCGAGACGCTGGCCAGCATCGAATACGCCGTCGACCACCTCAACGTGTCATTGTGCGTCGTGCTGGGCCACGAGAGCTGTGGCGCTGTGGCGGCGACCATCAACCAGGTCGACGGCCAACGCAGCGACGGCCAGAGCCCGGCCATCCTGCAGCTGCTCGAGCAGATCGAACCCGCCGTGCGCAAGGCGAAGGCGCGCGACCTCGGCGGGAAAGAACTCAGCGATGCCTGCGAGGAGGAGCACGTGCACAGCACGATCCGCGAGTGCATGCGCCGAAGTGAGCTGCTGCGGCGCTTCGCTTCGGTCGGCAAGTTCCGCATGGTGCCCGCCCGTTACCACCTGCAGAGCGGCGAAGTCGAATGGCTGCCCGCCCGCCCGCTGCCTGCCGAACCCACCATCGAACGGGTCAGCAGCCACACGGTGCCGATGGGCGTGCCACCGCACGTCGCGCTGCGCATGCTGCAGGCCGGTCACCGCCGCTACCTCGACTCCGGCCTGCCCACAGCCGACCTGAGCGCGGAACGCCGCGAGCAGCTGACGCACGGGCAACAGCCGCTCGCGATCGTGGTGACCTGCGCCGAC